>JAAYHO010000272.1 GCA_012735335.1 Gammaproteobacteria bacterium | reverse complement strand
TATCTACGCCGAGTGGGATGCCAAAGAGGCGGGCAGCCAGGCCGAGCAGCAGTGGAACGACAGATTCGCCGCCTACCAGGCCGAATTCCCCGAGCTGGCCGCCGAGTTCAAACGGCGCATGGCTGGCGACCTACCCGCCGACTTCGAGGAAAAGGCCAGTGCCTATATCCGTGAAGTGGCGGAGAAGGGCGAGAACATCGCCAGCCGCAAGGCCAGCCAGAACTGCCTGAATTTCTTCGGCCCGCTGCTGCCGGAGCTGCTGGGCGGCTCCGCCGACCTGGCCGGCTCCAACCTGACCCTGTGGGACGGTTGCAAACCGGTAGTAGAAGAAGACGCCTCCGGCAACTACATGTACTACGGCGTGCGCGAGTTCGGCATGGCCGCGATCATGAATGGCGTGGCCCTGCATGGCGGTCTGATCCCCTACGGCGCGACCTTCCTGATGTTCATGGAATATGCGCGTAACGCGGTGCGCATGTCGGCGCTGATGAAGCAGCGGGTGATCTACGTGTTTACCCACGACTCCATCGGCCTGGGTGAAGACGGCCCGACCCACCAGCCGGTCGAGCAACTGACCAGCCTGCGCACCACACCGAATCTGGATACCTGGCGTCCGGCGGATACCGTCGAGTCGGCAGTGGCCTGGAAGCAGGCGCTGCAGCGCAAGGACGGCCCGAGCGCGCTGATCTTCTCGCGGCAGAATCTGCCCTGTCATATCCGTGACAACGAAACCGAAGCGGCCATCGCCCGTGGTGGTTATATCCTCAAGGACTGTGCGGGCGAGCCAGAACTGATCCTGATCGCCACCGGCTCGGAAGTCGGTCTGGCCATGCAGGCCTGGGAAAAATTGAACGAGCAGGGCCGCCGGGTGCGTGTGGTCTCCATGCCCTGTACCAGCGTGTTCGATCAGCAGGACGCGGAATACCGTCAGGCGGTACTGCCGCTGGAAGTGGGCTCGCGCATCGCCATCGAGGCGGCCCACGCCGACTACTGGTACAAGTACGTGGGTCTGGATGGCCGCATCGTCGGCATGCACACCTACGGCGAGTCGGCTCCGGCCGGGCAGCTGTTCGAGGAGTTCGGCTTCACCGTCGATAATATACTGCTGCTGGCCGACGAGCTGCTCGAAGACGAGTGAGCATGTCCAGCCGCCGCCCCTATCGCATCGCCCTGAACGGTTACGGCCGTATCGGGCGTTGCGTGCTGCGCGCCCTGCACGAGCACGGTGGTCGGGATATGCAGATAGTCGCACTCAACGACCTGGCCGATCAGGCCAGTGTCGAGTACCTGACCCGTTTCGACTCCACCCACGGGCGCTTTCCCGGTGAGGTGCGGGTGGATGGTGATTGCCTGCATATCAATGGCGACTGCGTGAAGGTGCTCTGCGCCGCCACTCCGGAGGCGGTCGACTGGGCGCAGCTGGATATCGACCTGTTGCTGGAATGCTCCGGGCAATACACCAGCCGTGACGAGGCCGCACGATTTGTCAGCGCCGGTGCGCCCCGGGTGCTGTTTTCCCAGCCGATGGCCAACGCCGAGGCGGTGGACGCGACCCTGGTCTACGGGGTCAATCACGCCAGCCTGAACCCCCGTTCGCGACTGATCTCCAACGCCTCCTGCACCACCAATGCCAGCGTGCCGGTACTGCACCTGCTGCATCGCGAGCTGGGGCTGGAGCAGGTGTCCATCACCACTATCCACTCGGCGATGAACGACCAGCCGGTGATCGATGCCTACCACCATGCCGACCTGCGCCGTACCCGTTCGGCCTTCCAGTCGGTGATTCCGGTCTCCACCGGGCTGGCCAGGGGCATCGAGCGGCTGCTGCCGGAGCTGGCCGGGCGGGTGCAGGCCAAGGCCATGCGCGTGCCCACGGTCAACGTCTCGGCGCTGGATATCACCCTGCAGACCAGCCGGGATACCAGCGCCGAAGAAGTGAACCGGCTGCTGCGTCAGGCGTCTGAATCGGAGTATCGCGGCCTGCTGGGCTATACCGAGCTGCAGCATGCCAGTTGTGATTTCAACCACGACCCCCACTCGGCGATCGTCGACGCCAGCCTGACCAACATGTCGGGTTCGCGGCTGGTCAATCTGCTGGTGTGGTTCGATAACGAATGGGGCTTTGCCAACCGCATGCTGGATGTGGCGCAGTACTGGCTGCAGCAGCTGGACGGCCAGGCCTGATCAGTTTTCTGTTTATTTCCAATTACTTCCAACGATTGAACAAGGAGCACTAGATGGCGGTACTGACCATGGAGGCACTCGACCTGAAAGGGTTGCGGGTTCTGATTCGCGAAGACCTCAACGTCCCGGTCAAGAACGGCCAGGTGGCCAGCGATGCACGCATTCTGGCCTCCCTGCCGACCATCAGGCTGGCGCTGGAAAAGGGCGCGGCGGTGATGGTCTGCTCGCACCTGGGTCGCCCGGAAGAGGGCGTGTTCAGCGAGGAAAACAGCCTGGCCCCGGTTGCCGCCTACCTGAGCAAGGCGCTGGGTCGCGAAGTACCGCTGGTACGTGACTATCTGGATGGCGTGGAAGTGCAGCCGGGTGAGCTGGTGTTGCTGGAGAACGTGCGCTTCAACGCCGGAGAGAAGAAGAACACCGACGAGCTGGCGCAGAAGTACGCCGCCCTGTGTGATGTATTCGTCATGGACGCCTTCGGTACCGCCCACCGCGCCCAGGGTTCCACCCATGGTGTCGCCAGATTTGCCAAGACCGCCTGTGCCGGGCCGCTGCTGGCCGCCGAGCTGGAGGCGCTGGGTCGCGCACTGGACAAGCCGGCCCAGCCGATGGCTGCCATCGTCGCCGGTTCCAAGGTATCGACCAAGCTGGATGTGCTCAATGCGCTGGCCGAGAAGTGCGATCAACTGATCGTCGGCGGCGGCATCGCCAACACCTTCCTCGCCGCTGCCGGTCTGCCGGTGGGCAAGTCCCTGTACGAGGCCGATCTGGTGGATACCGCCAGCGCCATTGCCGCCAAGGTCAGCGTGCCGCTGCCGGTGGACGTGGTGGTGGCCAAGGCCTTTGCCGAGGATGCTGAAGCGACCATCAAGCTGGTGGCGGATGTGGCCGAAGACGATATGATTCTGGATATCGGCCCGCAGACGGCGGCCAACTTCGCCGAATTGCTGAAATCTTCCGGTACCATCCTGTGGAACGGCCCGGTGGGTGTGTTCGAGTTCGACCAGTTCGGCCAGGGCACCCGAGTACTGGCCGAGGCCATTGCCGAGAGCCCGGCGTTTTCCATCGCCGGTGGTGGCGATACCCTGGCGGCCATCGACAAGTACGGCGTGGCCGAGCGGATTTCCTATATTTCCACTGGTGGAGGCGCCTTCCTCGAGTTTGTCGAAGGCAAGGTATTACCAGCGGTCGAGATCCTGCAACAGCGTAGTTGATTGCAGCAGACCCCGGCATGGCCGGGGTAACTTGCAGCCTGCACCGCACTGCGGCAGGCTACGACAGATTTCATGAATTCAGTTAAGCGGAGAATACAATCATGGCTTTGATCAGCTTGCGCCAGATGCTGGACCACGCTGCCGAGTACGGCTACGGCATTCCAGCCTTCAACGTCAACAACCTTGAACAGATGCGCGCGATCATGGAAGCGGCCGACAAGACCGATTCT
Organism: Gammaproteobacteria bacterium; assembly: GCA_012735335.1. Taxonomy (GTDB): domain Bacteria; phylum Pseudomonadota; class Gammaproteobacteria; order Pseudomonadales; family Pseudomonadaceae; genus Halopseudomonas. The sequence goes on along the minus strand of JAAYHO010000272.1, from coordinate 8,442 downwards.
CCGGTCATCGTCCAGGCCTCCGCCGGTGCCCGCAAATACGCCGGCGCACCCTTTTTGCGTCACCTGATTCTGGCGGCTATCGAAGAGTTTCCGCATATTCCGGTGTGCATGCACCAGGACCACGGCACCAGCCCTGCGGTGTGCCAGCGCTCCATCCAGCTGGGTTTCTCCTCGGTGATGATGGACGGTTCCCTGGGCGAAGATGGCAAGACCCCGACGGACTACGCCTACAACGTCGACGTGACCCGTCGCACCGTGGAAATGGCCCACGCCTGTGGCGTATCAGTGGAAGGCGAGCTGGGCTGCCTGGGCAGTCTGGAAACCGGTCAGGCCGGTGAAGAAGACGGTATCGGCGCCGAAGGCACCCTGGATCTGGAGCAGATGCTGACCGATCCGGAAGAAGCCGCCGACTTCGTCAAACAGACCAAGGTGGACGCCCTGGCCATCGCCATCGGCACCAGCCATGGCGCCTACAAGTTCACCAAGCCGCCGACCGGCGACATCCTGGCCATCGACCGCATCAAGGCCATCCACGAGCGCATTCCCAACACCCACCTGGTGATGCACGGCTCCTCCTCGGTACCCCAGGAGTGGCTGGCGATCATCAACGAGTACGGTGGCGACATCAAGGAAACCTACGGCGTACCGGTCGAGGAAATCGTCGAAGGTATCAAGTACGGCGTACGCAAGGTCAATATCGACACCGACCTGCGTCTGGCCTCCACCGGTGCCATGCGCCGTTTCATGGCCCACAACCCGAGCGAGTTCGACCCGCGCAAGGTGTTCGCTGAAACGGTCAAGGCCATGCGCGACATCTGCATCGCCCGTTACGAAGCCTTCGGCACTGCCGGTAACGCCTCGAAGATCAAACCGGTCAGCCTCGAAGCCATGTACCAGCGCTACGAAAGCGGCGAGCTGGATCCCAAGATCAACTGATCAGATAGCTCTGCAGGAGTCTGCGCTCTGCACGTTGGAGCGCAGCACACCCCCGTCATTGCGAGCCCGAAGGGCGTGGCAATCCAGCGGGTGCCGGTTACTCCGAGTAATGGATTGCCGCGTCGCTGCGCTCCTCGCAATGACGGGGTGTGGCGAATGTTTGATGAGAGCGGCGACACAGACGAGACCAAGCATGTCCCAAACTGACGATGAAGCCGATTCGGCTTTCACCCACGAGAAACTGCTGGAAGCCATAGAGAACCAACTGGCCGAAGGCTCGCCCGCCGCTGCGCAGGCGACTCTGAACAAACTGACCCTGGTGGGCTATGAGCGCGCCGACAGCCTGGACCTGATGGCCCAGGTGCTGGCCTTCCATATCAACCTGATGCTGGAGCAGGATGCCCCCTTCGACCTCGAGGGCTACGAGCAGTCCCTGCGCAACCTGCCGGATCTGCCTGACAAGGAATAACCATGTCACTGACTGCGATACTGCGAATAATCGCTTTCTATATTCTGGCCGTGCTGGTGGCGACCATCCTCGGGGCGCTGGCGCAGGCCCAGATCAATCTCGCTGCTCTGGCCGAGCCGCCGACCTTGCTGGCTGAGCGCCTGTCCGCAGGCATGACAGCCCTGCCGGGACTGCTGCCGAGCTTTGCCGCCATGGTCGCCGCCACGCTGCTGATCTTCCTGCCGATTGCCGAACTGCTGGCGCGGATCTTCCGCCCCTGGCGCTGGCTGCTGTTTGCCCTGGCCGGGGCAGGGGGTATCTGGGTGGCGTACAAGGTGGTCGATACCACTCTGGTGCTGCCTGAGATCACCGCACCCAGTGCCGGCTGGCAGTGGGCAGCGGTCTGTGTGAGCGTGGCGATCGGCAGCTGGCTGTTCGGCCACCTGACCCGCCCCAGGGCCAAACGCGGCCTGCGCGTACTGGGCTGAGATGGGAGTGCCGGGTTCCATCCCGGCAACTGGGATTGCGGCGGGTGCGCCATGTCGAGATGGAACTCGACACTCCCGGGAGGGACGAGCACCAGCTCGTCCGCGGTGTAGCGTTGGTAGCGCATGTGCTGCATGTCAGTCCGCTCATCGAGCTGGTGCTCGACGTTCCCAGAGGAAAGCCCGAGTGCCTGCGCTACGCCATGCGCTTACAACAACCGCACCTTGAACCTGCGACCCTTGATCTTCCCCTGCTCCAACCTTTCCAGCGCCGTATTGGCCAGGTCCCAGCGTACCGCCACCAGCGCCTGAAAATCACTGATGCTGATCTTGCCGATGGCATCCCCCGGCAGCCCGGCTTCGCCGGTCAGTGCGCCGAGCAGGTCTCCCGGGCGTACCTTGTCCTTGCGCCCACCGGCCACCGCCAGGGTGCGCATGGGGGGCAGCAGGGGGTTGTCCAGGCGTTCGGGCAATCTGTCCAGTGGTTGCCAGTTCAGTGGTTCGCCCTGGGCTTCCTCGATCCGCCGTGCCCGGCCCTGTTCTGCCGGGGTAACCAGGCTCAGGGCCAGACCGGACTGTCCGGCGCGGCCACTGCGGCCGATGCGGTGGGTATGTACCGCCGGGTCCGGTGACAGTTCGGCGTTGATTACCGCGGCCACTCCCTCGATATCGATGCCCCGGGCCGCCACGTCGGTGGCCACCAGTACGCTGCAGCTCTGGTTGGCGAACAGTGCCAGTACCTGATCCCGCTCCCGCTGTTCCATGTCGCCATGCAGGGCCAGTGCGCTGACCCGGTTGCTGTTGAGCAACTGCTGCAGCTCCTGGCATTGCTGGCGGGTCTGGCAGAATACCATGCAGGGTTGCGCCCGTTCGGCGGCCAGCAGGCGCAGTACTGCCTGGGCGCGCTCCGCCGCATCGATCTCGTAGAAGCGCTGGGTGATGGGGTTGCTCACCTCGGCCTCCTCGATCACCACCTGCTGCGGGTTGCGCATGAAGCGCCCGGCCAGACTTTCGATGCCGGGCGGGTAGGTGGCGGAGAACAGCAGGGTCTGACGTCGGGCCGGGGTGGTCTCGATGATCTCGCTGATGGCGTCGATAAAGCCCATGTCCAGCATGCGGTCGGCTTCATCCAGTACCAGACAGTTGAGCCGGTCCAGACTCAGGGTGCCGCGTTGCAGGTGATCACGAACCCGCCCCGGGGTGCCGACGACGATATGCACACCCTGTTCCAGCGAGGCGGCCTGGGGACCGAAGGGGGTACCGCCGCACAGGGTCAGGATCTTGATATTGCCGATGCCTCTGGCCAGCGCCCGCAGGGCTTCGGCGGTCTGGGTCGCCAGTTCCCGGGTCGGGCTGAGCACCAGTGCCTGACAGCCGAGAAAGGCCGGGTTCAGCGGCGCCAGCAGGCCGATACCGAAGGCGGCGGTCTTGCCGCTGCCGGTACGGGAGCGGGCAATCAGGTCCTCTCCGGCGAGGATGATCGGCAGTGCTGCGGTCTGCACCGGCGTCATCTGCTGATAGCCCAGACGTTCGATACTGGTCAGCAGCGCCGCTGGCAGGGGGAGGGAGGAAAAGGGCTGTTGGCTCACGTCGGCAACCTGCAGGGAATGGGCGTCAGAGTGTAACAGATGCGCTCTCGCCAGATGCCGCCGGCGGCTAACTCCTGATCCGTGACTTGCGGAAGCCTTTATCGTTCGGCTATCTCGCGACGCAGTTCCGCTATGCGGTCATCCTTGCGCGCCCAGAGTTCATTCACCCAGTTCTGGAAGTATTCGCGAAACTGCGGATCCTCGCTGTAGTCGCCGTGGAACAGCTCCGGGGCCAGGGTGTATGAGCGGATGTCCACCAGCACGCTGGGTACCTGACCACTGATCAGCGCCCAGAAGCCCGGCGGGGTCTGTTCCGGGTAGACGATGGTGACATCCAGCAGTGAGCGCATCTGCTCGCCCAGTGCGGCAGTGACAAAGGCGATACCGCCGGACTTGGGACGCAGCAGGTGGCGGTAGGGGGAGGTCTGGGCCTGATGCTTGGCCGGGGTGAAGCGTGTGCCTTCGAGGAAGTTGACCACGGTTACCGGCAGGTCGCGGAATTTTTCACAGGCCCGGCGGGTGATTTCCAGATCCTTGCCCTTGTCCTGCGGGTGGCGAGCCAGATGCGCCTTGCTGTAACGCTTCATGAAGGGGTAATCCAGCGCCCAGAAGGCCAGACCGATAAAGGGTACCCAGATCAGCTCCTTCTTCAGGAAGAACTTGAAGTAGGGCGTCTTGCGATTGAAGGCCTGCACCAGCGCCGGGATATCCACCCAGGACTGGTGGTTGCTGATCACCAGGTAGGAGTGATCGTTGTGCAGCGGTGTATCGCAGCGGATATCCCAGCGGGTCGGCAGCATCAGACGGAAGATCGCCTTGTTGATCTCCGCCCAGCTTTCGGCGATCCACATTACCCAGCGCGAGCTCCAGCGGCGGAAGCCTTCGTGGGGAACCACCACCTTGAGCACCGCGAGCACCAGCATGGGGCCGATGCCGACCAGGGTGTTGAGCAGAATGAGCAGGCAGGTGAGGATGCCGGTCAACCAGTGGGGCATGGGTTTTTCCTTGCTTGGCCAGTACAACGCCGCCAAGCATAACCACTTATCCGCTGCTGTGGCAGGTTTCACTCAGACAGGGTATTGCATCCGGCGCGTCTGACGCTCAAGGTGAGCCGGAACCCATTGCCGGATTCGCAGCCATGCCGCCGTCCAACTCCCGCCCCCTTGCCGCAGACCTGCCGGCCGACGACCGCAGCCTGGCCCGGAGCAGCCTGGCAGTGCGCCTGTTGCTGGCCGGACTGGCAGGTTTGATGCTCTGCGTGCCCTGGCTGCACAACGATCTGTACTGGGTCGGCTGGGTGGCCTGGCTGCCGTTGCTGTGGGCACTGCGCGATACCGGCCCGCGTACCGCCCTGTTTCTCGGCTGGTTTGCCGGTGTGCTGTGTTTTGCCGGGGGCAGTTACTGGCTGGCCACCTTCATGGTCAATCTCAAGCAGATCAGCCCGCTGCTCGGCACCTTGCTGGCGGCGCTGTTCTGGTGCTATCTCGGGCTGACCCTGGGGCTGAGCTGCATGCTCTATCGCTGGCTGGTGAATCGCCTGGGGGGCTGGGAGCTGTTGGCCTTTCCGCTGAGCCTGGTGGCGGTCATGGCGCTGTATCCGATGCTGTTCAAGACCCACTTTGCCGACGGGCAGGTCAACTTCCTGCCTGCGCTGCAAGCTATCGAGCTGACCGGTGCTGCCGGGCTGGATGCGATGATGGCGCTGTTTTCCGTGCTGCTGTACCGGTTGCTGAGCAAGCGCGCGGTGCGCAGCGGGCGGCAATCCATGATCGCCAACCGGGTGGCCTGGATCCTGCTGCTGGTCTGGCTGGGTTATGGTCTGATCACCCTGCAGAGCTGGGATCAGCGCATGCAGCAGTGGGAAACCCGGCGCATCGGCCTGGTGCAGCCCAATGATGCCATCACTCTGGAGATTCCCGAGCCGGCACCGGGTTTTACCCGGGAATATCCCCAGGAGATGGAAGCCACCCAGCGGCTGATTGCGGCGGGTGCCCAGTGGGTGGCCTGGCCGGAGGCGCGTTACAAGGGGTATTTCGATCACTACAGCGTGCGCGAGCGCTACGCCCAGGAAGTGGCGCGCAGCGGTGTGCCGTTGATCTTCCATGACGTCGAGCGTGAGTGGCAGAACGCCGAGCAGGTCAGCTTCAACAGTGTCGCCCTGCTGGATGGCCGGGGCGAGCTGCGTGACCGCTACCGCAAGATGCTGCGCATGCCCTTTGGCGAATACCTGCCAGCGCCCTGGTCATGGCCGGGGCTGCGGCAGATCAATGATCGGGTGTTCGGCGAGTTCCTGCGGCCACTGGGGGCCGGGGAGGATTATGCGGCCTTTGCCCTGAATGGCATGCGGGTGATGCCCATGGTGTGTTACGAAGCGGCCTTCGCCGGTTTTGTTGCCCGGGGAGTAGGGACGGATGGGGCAGGCAAGATGCTGCTGTTCCTGTCCCAGGACAACTGGTTCGGTGAAAGCGCCCAGCCCCGCCACCACGCCAATATGTCGATTCTGCGCGGTATCGAGAACCGCCTGCCCATGGCCCATCTGATCAATAACGGCCCGTCGCTGGTCACCGCGCCCAACGGCCGGGTGCTGGGTGAGAGTGCCGCGTTCAACCGCGCCGAGCTGCTGGTGCGGGTGCCCTTCGACAGCAACTCGGGGGGCAGCTTGTTCAGCCGCTATCCGCAACTGTTTCTCTATCTGGTGTATGCGGCGCTGGGTGTGCTGATGCTGCTGGCCCTGTGGCGCGGCCGCCGGGCCGACACAGGGCGCAGTAACTAGACCGCCAGCCCGGCGCTGTAACCGGAGGACCAGGCCCACTGGAAGTTGAAACCGCCCAGATGGCCGGTCACATCCAGTACCTCACCAATGAAATACAGGCCGGGGCACTGGCTGGCTTCCATGGTGCGGGAGCTGATGGCAGCGGTATCCACGCCGCCCAGGGTGACCTCGGCGGTGCGATAGCCTTCGGTGCCCGAGGGTTTGATGGCCCAGCCGTTGAGTTGTTCGGCAATGCCCAGCAACAGCTTGTCGCTGAATTCGGCCAGCGGCTTGTCAGCTGCCTGTGGCCACCACAGTTGCTGTAACTCGGCTACCAGCGCCCGCCCCAGCTTCTCCGCCAGCACGGTTTTCAGCAGTTGCCGGGATTGCTGCTGCTTGGCCTCACGCAGCCACTGGCGGGCATCGGTGCCGGGCAGCAGATCCAAGGTCAGGGTGTCGCCGGGTTGCCAGTAGCTGGAAATCTGCAGGATCGCCGGGCCGCTGATGCCCCGGTGGGTAAACAGCAGGTTCTCGGTGAAACTGCGGCCGTTGCAGCTGGCTTCCACTTCCAGTGCCAGTCCGGACAGGCGTTCACACAGCCCCTTCATGCTGTCGGTGAACATGAAAGGCACCAGCCCGGCCCGTCTGGGGGTGAGCGGCAGGCCGAACTGCTCGGCAATCTGGTAACCGATGCCGCTGCCGCCCAGGGTCGGGATCGACAGGGCACCGCTGGCGACCACCAGCGACTGGCAGTCGATGCGCAGCGGTTGCTGGCCCTGGCGCAGCTGCAGGCGGTAGCGCAGGTGCTGGGAGTCCAGCGCCTGCACCTGGTCGATCTCGCAATGGGTACGGATTTCCACCCCGGCCTGGGCGCACTCATCCAGCAGCATGTTCAGCACATCCTTGGCCGAATGACGGCAGAACAGCTGGCTGTGGCGGCGTTCCTCGTAGTCGATGGCGTAGCGCTCGACCAGGCTGATGAAGTCCCATTGGGTATAGCGCTTGAGCGCCGCCTTGCAGAAGTGCGGGTTGGCGGAGATGAAGTTGTCCGGCTCGACCTGGTAGTTGGTGAAGTTGCAGCGTCCACCGCCGGACATGAGGATCTTCTTGCCGGGTTTGTTGGCCCGCTCCAGTATCAGCACCCGCCGATCGCGCTGGGCGGCGGTGGCGGCGCACATCAGTCCGGAAGCACCGGCACCAATGATGACCACATCGAAGCTGTGTTGGGTGGCTTGCATGTGAGGTTCGGGCCTGCGTCAGTGGGCGATAACACGGTGACGCAGCTGCCACCGTACCAGGTGCGCAATGGTAGCATGCCGGGTTGCCTATTTGAGCAGCGCCCTGCGCCGCCAGGCGGGCAGCGGTTGGTGGCGACTCATGTTGCCCAGTGGTTCCTGGGTCTGGGAAAAGGGGCGGCACCACCAGAAGGTGGTACCCGTGGCCGGGGATTGCGTGCGGGCAGGGGTGGGTTTCCACATGGCAGGTCTCCTGTTCAGCGTTGAATTTTTTCGACCGGCATGACAATCAGGTCATACAGGCGCCAGTCGAGTGCTGTGGACTGCTTGATCAGTTGCTGGGCGCGACGGGGGATATCGGTCTGGCCCCGATCGAAGACCACGAAGATCTCCCCACCGACCAGATGCCCTTCCTCGCGCAGGCGGGTCTCCACATCGAGAATGTCGGGCTCCTGCATGAGCCGCTCGTTGATGGTCTGCTCCAGCCCCAGCGGGGCATCACCGACCACCTCCGTGGGGCGCTGGTCCATCAGTTCCAGCATTGCCTTGCGCAGGTGGGAAATGCCGTACCGGAGCACATCCACCGAGATCACCGCGGCGGCGACCGCATCCGCCCACCACAGACCCAGGCCTATTCCCAGTACGCCGACAATGGCAGCAGCCGAGGTGATCCAGTCGGCCTTGTTCATACTGGCGTCGGCATACAGGGTGCTTTCATGCAGGGCTCTGGCCAGCGGCAGCTTCATGCGCCCGAGAATGACCGGAGGAATGATGGAGTAGAGCAGGGCGGCGATCATGACCCAGCCTGCCCAGATCGGGTATTGCCAGTCGAACAGCTGGAAGTGGCCGATGCTGGGGTGCTCCTGCCTGATGGTTACCGATCTCATGAAGGTAGGATTGAGACCGGGTAACCGACGCGGTGGTTCAGGTTGTTTCAGCGGCTGGCTGGCGCTCAGCGCAGTTGGCTGTCCTTGCTGCCGCGGCGGTTGTAACCACT
>JAAYHO010000271.1 GCA_012735335.1 Gammaproteobacteria bacterium | reverse complement strand
GCCGCCGCCACCGAAGAGCAGACCACGGTGGTCGAAGCGCTGAACATGGACATTCACCAGATCAACGTGCTCAACCAGCAAGGCGTCGCCAACCTCAACGAAACCCTGCAGGACTGCGACGCCCTGTCCCATCAGGCCAGCCGTCTCAAGCAGTTGGTGGACAGCTTCCGCATCTGAGACAGCCGCCCGCCAGCAGCAGTTATATCCCGTCATTCACCAGCCGCTGCCCCTTGCCAAGGGGCAGCCGGTTGCTCAACACTGTCGGCCATTTTCAAGCCCCCCTTGCAAGGAGATACCCATGAGCGACATCCGTTTTGAAGACAAGGTCGTTATCGTAACCGGAGCTGGCGGTGGTATTGGCCGTGCCCACGCCCTGCTGTTCGCCAAACATGGCGCCAAGGTCATCGTCAACGATCTGGGCGGCAGCACCCAGGGTGAAGGTGCCAACAGCGAAGCGGCACTGAAGGTGGTGGAAGAGATCAAGGCCGCAGGCGGTACTGCAATTGCCAACCCCGACAGCGTGGTGGACGGCGAGAAGATCGTGCAGTGCGCCATGGACAACTTCGGCCGGGTCGACGTGGTGGTCAACAACGCCGGCATCCTGCGCGACAAGAGCTTCGCCAAGATGTCCGACGCCGACTGGGATCTGGTCTACAAGGTCCACGTGGAAGGTGCCTACAAGGTCACCCACGCGGCCTGGAACCAGATGAAGGAGCAGAACTTCGGACGCATCATCTTCACCTCCTCCACCTCCGGCATCTACGGCAACTTCGGTCAGGCCAACTACGGCATGGCCAAGCTGGGCCTGTACGGCCTGACCCGCACCCTGGCCATCGAAGGCCGCAAGAACAACATCTTCGTCAACGCCATCGCCCCGACCGGCGGCACCCGCATGACCGAAGGCCTGTTCCCGCCCGGCGCCTTCGACCTGCTCAAACCCGAGCTGGTCAGCCCGCTGGTGGTGTACCTGTGCTCCGAACAGAACCAGGAAACCGGCAGCCTGTTTGAAGTCGGTGGCGGCTGGATGGGCAAGGTGCGCTGGGAGCGTTCGCTGGGCATCGGCTTCAACCCCAACGAAGGCTTCAGCCCGGAGGATGTACAGGCCAACTTCGAACAGCTGTGCAGTTTCGAGAATGCGGTTCATCCCAAGGACAACATCGAAGCGCTGAAGGAACTGATGCAGAATATCCAGAAATTCAGCTGAGTTTTCTGCCCGTCAGACCCATGGCCCGCCCTGACAACAGCGCGGGCCATGTGCATTTCGGCTTCCCCCTGCCCCGTGTCCGCAGTAGAATCTCGCGCTTTATCGCCAGATAGCACAACCAGGTTCACAGCCGATGAATGTCATTACCGTCGAAGATTACGTCGAACTCAGCGCCACAGCAGGCCGCCTGATTACTGAACTGGTGCGCAGCAAACCAGCCTGTACCCTGGGTCTGGCCACCGGCAGTACACCACTGGGCACTTACCAGTATCTGGTCGAGCGCTACCGGGCCGGTGAGCTTTCGATGAAGGACGTCCAGACTTTCAATCTCGACGAATACTGCGGGCTGCCCCGCTGCCACCCGCAGAGCTACTATCGAGTCATGCATGACAACCTGTTCCAGCATGTGGATCTACAGCAGGAAAATATGCATATTCCCCACACCGAGGGTGGCGACCTGCAGCATCAGTGCGACAGCTATAACGCCCTGCTGAACAGCGCCACTGTGGATCTGCAGCTGCTGGGTATCGGCAGCAACGGGCATATCGGCTTCTGCGAGCCGGGTACGCCCTTCACCCGGGAAACCTTTCTGACCCGGCTGAGCGACAAGACCCGGCAAGACAACCAGCGCTTTTTCAATTCGCTGGAAGAAGTGCCGACCACCGCGATCACCATGGGCATCAAGAATATCCTCCAGGCCCGCTCCATCCTGCTGATCGCCAGCGGCCGGGGCAAGGCCGAGTGCGTGGCGCAGATGATCAACGGCCCGATCACCGAACAGGTCCCCGCGTCCGCCCTGCGCCAGCATCCGAATGTAACAGTGATTCTGGATCAGGACGCGGCAGCGCTGCTGTAAACCCAAATTGCCGGGATGGAACCCGGCACTCCATCAGCTCGGGAACGCCGCCCTGGG
>JAAYHO010000270.1 GCA_012735335.1 Gammaproteobacteria bacterium | reverse complement strand
CGGGCAGGCCGACGATGAAGAAAGCAGCCCGCCAGCCCCAGGCATCAGCGACAAAGCCGCCGACCAGAAAGCCGATCATGATGCCGAAGTACACACCCAGCGAATACAGCGCCATGGCACTGGAACGCTGCTCCTTCGGGTACAGATCCGACAACATCGAGTGGGAAGGAGGGCTGGAGCCGGCTTCACCAATACCGACACCCACACGTGCAGCGGCCAATTGCCAGAAGTTCTGCGCCAGGCCGCAGACAGCGGTCATCAGACTCCAGATGGCAATCGCCCAGGCAATGATGTTACGGCGGTTGGAACGGTCCGCCCAGATGGCAATCGGAATGCCCAGGGTGGCATAAAACAGCGCAAAGGCGATGCCCGATAGAAAACCGAGCTGAGTATCTGACAGCAGCAGGTCAGCCTTGAGCGGCTCAATGAGAATGCCGACAATGTTACGATCCACATGACTGGATGTGTAAGCCAGTACCAGCAGAAAAAGCGCCCAGCGCCGGTAACGTGGGGTGATGCGACTGGCAAGGTCGTCTCTGGCAGATGCCGATGAATCAGGCAGTTGCGACATGGAGAGTCTCCGTTAGATGTGGTTATTCTTGTCATCCAGAAGCATACGTTTGGCCATCAGCGACCACAATCGACCGGCGAGTCACATTTGTAGCACTTTTGTAATTGTCGGGATGCCTTGAAATCACGCTTTTCGGCCCCACATCAGTTGGTTGATTCCAGAATTATAGGCGAGGCATGACGGCAGCAATCACAATTCGAGGGCTGGAGAAAACCTACCCCAATGGTATGCGTGCATTGAAAGGGGTGGACCTGGATGTGGCCCAGGGTGATTTCTTCGCCCTGCTCGGGCCCAACGGTGCCGGCAAATCCACTACCATCGGCATCCTCTCTTCCCTGGTGACCAAGAGCGCCGGCCAGGTCAGCATCTTCGGCCACGATCTGGATACCGAGCTGATGGCGGCCAAGCGCTGCATCGGCGTGGTGCCCCAGGAGTTCAACTTCAGCCAGTTCGAGAAGTGTCAGGACATCCTCATTACCCAGGCGGGCTACTATGGTATTCCCGCCGCCGAAGCCCGGGAGCGCTCGGAGCATTTTCTCAAGCGCCTGAGCCTGTGGGACAAGCGTGATGTTGCCACCCGCATGCTGTCCGGCGGCATGAAACGCCGCCTGATGATTGCCCGGGCGCTGATTCATGAGCCCAAACTGCTGATTCTGGACGAGCCAACCGCTGGTGTGGATATCGAGATCCGCCGCTCCATGTGGGAATTCCTCAAGGAAATCAACAGCCAGGGCGTGACCATCATCCTCACCACGCACTATCTGGAAGAGGCCGAGCAACTATGCCGCAATATCGCCATTATCGATGGTGGCCGGATCATCCATGACACCAGCATGCGCGCGCTGCTGGCGAAGCTGCACGTGGAGACCTTTGTGGTGGACTGTCGGGATGGTCTGACCGAAGCACCTGCCTTGTCCGGCTATCCCTGCACCCTGGTCGATGAGCACACCCTGGAAGTGCAGGTGGACCGGGAACAGGGCATGACCCGCCTGTTTGCCGAGCTGGCAGAGCAGGGCGTGGAGGTCTTGAGCATGCGCAACAAGAGCAACCGGCTGGAAGAGCTGTTCCTCAGTCTGGTGGACAACAATACCGACAAGGGAGTGGCACAGGCATGAATTATCGGCGCCAGGGCTGGATAGCTTTCACTACCGTACTGACCAAGGAAATCCGCCGTTTCAGTCGCATCTGGCCGCAGACCCTGCTGCCACCGGGCATTACCATGGCCCTGTATTTCGTCATCTTCGGCAACCTGATCGGTAACCGCATCGGCGAAATGGACGGCTTTGCCTACATCGACTACATAGTGCCCGGGCTGATCATGATGTCGGTGATCACCAACAGCTACTCCAACGTGGTGTCGAGCTTCTTCAGCACCAAGTTCCAGCGCTCCATCGAAGAGCTGATGGTCGCCCCGGTATCACCGCATGTGATCCTGCTCGGTTACACCCTGGGCGGCGTGGCCCGGGGCCTGGCGGTGGGGCTGATTGTGACCCTGATGTCGCTGTTCTTTACCCGCCTGCATGTGCAGCATATCGGCCTGACCATCGGCGTGGTGTTCCTCACATCGATGGTGTTCTCGCTGGGGGGCTTCATCAACGCGGTCTATGCGCGCAACTTCGATGACATCTCCATCGTCCCGACCTTCGTGCTGACACCGCTGACCTACCTGGGCGGGGTGTTCTACTCGATCAACCTGCTGCCTGAGTTCTGGCAGGGCGTCTCGCTGATCAACCCCATCCTGCACATGGTCAACGCCTTCCGCTTCGGTATTCTCGGGGTGTCGGATATCAATATCGGCGTCGCCCTGCTGATGATGGCGGTGTTTGTAGTAGGGCTGTACCTGTTCAGCTACCGCCTGCTGGTGCGCGG
>JAAYHO010000269.1 GCA_012735335.1 Gammaproteobacteria bacterium | reverse complement strand
TGCGCTGTTGCTGGGTGGCATCTTCGGGCAGGGCGTTGCGGAAGTCGCTGAGGCAGGCGGTCAGCTCGTCCAGTTGCTGCTGGGCATCGGCTGCATGCAGATCACGCTCCACCACCAGGCGGAACTGGGTGGTGTTGGCCGCACCCTCCACCGCCACCGGGCGCACTCCGCAGCTGTTCATTGCGGTATTCACCGCCTTGAGCTTGACCCCGGCGGCTACCCCCTGCGCGTAGGCCTTGTGCAGGCGCTCCTCGCAGGCGCTGCTTGCCTTGCAGTCCGCCGGATTGCTGTCCACGCTGAAGCGTATGCGGGTGATGGGATCATCCTTTATTGTCAGGATGACGTCGTGGGTTTCTTCGGGCTGGTTGACATGCAGTTCCAGCTGGTCCGGGTAGTTGGCTTCGGCCAGTGCCAGAGCGGCATCCAGCGTCTGCTGGCGATCGGCAAATACACTGGTGGCGGCGGCTGCGGTCAGGGCAGCCAGAATGACAAGCGATGTGCGCATGGTGACTCCTTGTGTGGACGGGCAGCCCATCCTCCGTTCAACAGCGGGTGCTAAGAAATCAACATAGACCAGTTCCCCCGGGGCGCCAGTATCGCTGTAAAGATGATAGTGGTTATCATTTGACTATTAGTTGTTAAAGATATATCTTACGACACATCTTAAAAAGAGAGGTGGGATCAAGGTGAAACAGGCTGATCAGGTCGGCCCAGGGGTTGCTCCGCTGGTGCGCGGGCGCAAATTCAATGCCGAGGAGCTGCAACTCAAGCTGCTGTGGTTTCTGCGGCAGGCTCCGGCGCATGGCTATTATCTGATCAGGGCGCTGACCGAATTGTCCCATGGCTACTACAGCCCCAGCCCCGGTGTGCTGTACCCGGCGTTGGCACAGTTGGAGGCGGATGGGCTGGCCGAGGCGGCGCAGCAGGGCAAGCGCAAGTGCTACCGGATTACCCCGGCGGGGCTGGCCCATCTCGATACCCATCAACAACAGGTCGAGCTGCTGATAGCCAGCCTGCGCCATGCAGCCAAGCGTATGCAGTGGTTGAGTCTGGCCGGGGAAAGTGAAGAGCAGGCCAGTGCGGCGACTGGCTGGTTGCCGGAGTTCATCCAGGCGCGCAAGGCCCTGCGTGCCGCGTTGCTGGCCAGCAGTGATGCCGATCATGAGGAGCAACGACGCGTTATCCAGATACTGCAGCGGGCCACAGGCGAGATTCTGCAGATGACAGACAATCCATGAGTGCGGAGGCGAGAACACCATGACTAACGAACAATTGGCGGTACAGAAGGTACGGCACCCGATCAGGATACGCATGCTGGAAGTCAAGCGTGTCACCGAGCTGAGCCCGTCCATGCGCCGCATTACCCTGACCGGCGAGGATCTGGCCGGTTTCCACTCCGCCTCCTTTGATGACCACATCAAGCTCTTTGTGCCGGAGCAGGCCGGAGCGGTGCCGAATCTGCCAACCCTGGGCGAGAAGGGGCTGGACTTTGCCGGGGACGGACCACGGCCGGAGATGCGCGACTATACCCCGCGCCGCTACGACCCGCAGAGCAATGAGCTGGATATCGACTTCGTCCTGCAGCATGCCGGGCCAGCGACCGAGTGGGCGACCCACGCCGAGCCGGGGCACAAGCTGGGTATTGCCGGGCCGAGGGGCTCCTTCGTGATTCCCACCGGGTTCGACTGGCATCTGCTGATTGGTGACGAGACAGCCCTGCCCGCCATTGCCCGGCGATTGGAAGAGCTGCCTGCTGCGACCAGAGCGATGGTCATCATCAAGACCAACAGCGAGCAGGCACGCATTGCGTTGCACAGCCAGTGTGCCGTGGATGTGCGCTGGGTGACCGAGCCCGCTACGCCGCAGGACGGCCCGGGGGCACTGGAGGCCGCCGTGCGCGAGCTGAGCCTGCCCGAAGGTGAGGG
>JAAYHO010000268.1 GCA_012735335.1 Gammaproteobacteria bacterium | reverse complement strand
GGTATCCTCAAAGTAGACACGGGCTCTGAGCTCGAACGGCTGCCCGGATGTATCAGCGCGCATAATGTAGAGCCAACTCGGTCGTTTGCATAGCGGGGAGGGTCTCCAATCGGGAAAATATTTTTATATCAGGACATGGCACCGCAATACCCTCTATTGATCGAACAGATCCCCGGCCCGCTGCTCCATCGCCGCCGGCAGATTCAGCCCGAAATGCAGGTAGGCATGCCTGGTCACCACCCGGCCGCGGGGGGTGCGCATGATAAAGCCCTGCTGGATCAGATAGGGCTCCAGCACGTCCTCGATGGTGTGCCGCTCTTCACTGATCGCTGCGGCCAGACTATCGACACCCACCGGCCCCCCATCGAACTTGTCGATCATGGTCAGCAGCAGTCGCCGGTCCATATGGTCAAAACCCTGGGCATCCACATCCAGCAGATCCAGTGCCCGGTCGGCGATATCCCGGGTAATGCTGCCCTGCCCGCGCACCTCGGCAAAATCACGCACCCGGCGCAGCAGGCGGTTGGCGATACGCGGCGTGCCACGGGAGCGCCGGGCAATCTCGAAGGCACCCTCTGGATGAATCTTCAACCCGAGAATCCCGGCCGAACGGGAGACGATGGTGGCCAGGTCCTCATCGCTGTAGAACTCCAGACGCTGGACGATACCGAAGCGGTCGCGCAGCGGGTTGGTCAGCATCCCGGCGCGGGTGGTGGCGCCGATCAGGGTAAAGGGCGGCAGGTCCAGCTTGATCGAGCGGGCCGCCGGACCTTCGCCAATCATGATATCCAGCTGGTAGTCTTCCATCGCCGGATAGAGAATTTCTTCCACCACAGGGGACAGCCGGTGGATCTCGTCGACAAACAGCACATCACCGGCTTCCAGGCTGGTCAGCATCGCCGCCAGATCACCCGCACGCTCCAGTACCGGCCCCGACGTACTCTTTATCTGCACGCCCATTTCCTGGGCCACGATATTCGCCAGGGTAGTCTTGCCCAGCCCCGGCGGACCGAAGATCAGCAGGTGATCCAGCGCCTCGCCACGCCCCCGGGCAGCGGCCATGAACAGCTCCATCTGCTCGCGTACCGCAGGTTGACCTATATAGTCGGCCAGCCGGTAGGGGCGGATGGCCCGGTCGATGATTTCTTCCTGCTGCCGGGGCCCGGCAGCGATCAAACGGTCTTCTTCCAGCATCGGGCGTCCCGGGTAGAGTTCAGATTGAGATTGCCAATGTTCAGAGCCTATCAGCCCATGCCCTTCAAGGCACGACGGATCAGCTCTTCACTGCTCAGGCCGTCTTCCTTGATGGCGTTGACCGCGCGACTGGCTTCCTGCGGCTTGTAGCCCAGAGCGATGAGTGCGCTGACCGCATCGGCGCTGCTGGATGCCGGGGCAGCTGCCGCGCCCTTGACCAGCGGCACAGCGCCTCCGGCACTGGTCTCCCAGGCGCTGAACTTGCCCTTGAGCTCGACCAGCAGGCGCTCGGCGGTCTTCTTGCCGACCCCCGGCACCCGGGTCAGGGCACTGGTGTCTTCAGCCTGGACCGCAGCAATCAGCTCATCCACCTCCAGCCCGGACATCAGCGACAGGGCCAGTTTCGGCCCTACCCCGTTCAAGCGGATCAGCTCGCGAAACAACTGGCGATCACGCTTGTCGGCAAAGGCGTAGAGCAGCTGCGCGTCCTCACGCACCACCAGATGGGTATGCAGCGTGGCCTTTTCCCCTGCTGCGGGCAACCGGTAGAAGGTGCTCATGGGCGCTTCGACCTCGTAGCCGACACCGTTCACATCCAGCAGGATATGCGGCGGCTGCTTTTCCAGCAGAATGCCGGTAAGCCTTCCTATCATTCAATATCTCCTTATCAGCGACGGCGCATGCGTCCGCTGCGCAGCCCGATCAGGCCACCGCCGATCTGCTGCTTCAGTCCAATCGAATGGGCATGGCACAGGGCAATGGCCAGGGCATCCGCCGCATCGGCCTGGGGCGTACCGGACAGGCCGAGCAGCTGGGTAACCATATGCTGCACCTGGGTTTTGTCCGCCGCACCGGTGCCGACTACCGCCTGCTTGACCTGACGGGCACTGTATTCATGCACCAGCAGTCCGGCATTGACCGCCGCAACGATCGCCGCGCCCCGGGCCTGGCCCAGCTTCAACGCGGAGTCGGGGTTACGCGCCATGAACACCTGCTCGATGCTCAGCACCTCGGGCTGGTACTGACCGATCAGCTCGCTGAGGCCGTCAAAGATCTGCTTGAGCCGTTCGGCAAAGGGGCCACTGCCCAGCCGGATGCAGCCGGAGGTAACGTACTCGCAACCATTGCGCCCGTCCCGGACAATGCCAAAACCGGTGATTCGGGAGCCGGGGTCGATGCCGAGAATCAACGCCATGGGTGCAGTCTTCCTGTAGCTGACAAGCAAAAGGGAGGCAGCGCCTCCCTTTCAGTGCGTGCTGCGACTATAGCACTCACTCCATCTGCGCCAGCACATCATCCGGGATGTCGGCGTTGGAGTAGACGTTCTGCACGTCATCCAGGTCTTCCAGCATGTCGATCAACTGGATGACCTTCTGCGCGGTGTCCAGATCCAGCGATGTGGTGGTGGACGGGATCATGCTGACCTCGGCCTCCTCGCTGGTGAAGCCTGCCTCGTCCAGCGCATCCTTGACCCGGCCAAAATCCTCGAACGCGGTCAGCACATCGATGGAGCCGTCATCATTGTTGATCACGTCCTCGGCACCGGCTTCCAGCGCCGCATCCATCAAGGCTTCCTCGTCGACACCAGTCGCGTAGCTGATCTGACCCCGACGGGTAAACAGATAGGCTACCGAGCCGTCGGTACCCAGGTTGCCGCCACTCTTGTTGAAGGCATGACGCACCTCGGCAACCGTGCGGTTGCGGTTGTCGGTCATGGCTTCAACAAGAACCGCCACGCCCCCGGCACCGTAACCTTCATAGGTCAGCTCTTCCATATTGTCGGCATCGTTACTGCCGGCACCCCGGGCAATGGCCCGGTCAATGGTGTCGCGGGTCATGTTGGCGGTCAGCGCCTTGTCCACCGCCGAGCGCAGCCGCGGGTTGTCGGCAGGCTCAGGCCCGCCGAGCTTGGCTGCCACCGTCAACTCGCGGATCAGCTTGGTAAAGACCTTGCCGCGCTTGGCGTCCTGCGCTGCCTTGCGGTGCTTGATATTGGCCCATTTGGAATGACCAGCCATTGAAGTTCTCCATTTATCACACTTATTCGAAGGTCAGCCTTACTACTGGCTCCATCGCCCTTCCACCGTCATTGCGAGCGTGGCAATCCATGGCTCCGTACCCGCCGCCAGCACTGGATTGCCGCGTCGCTACGCTCCTCGCAATGACGGCAAGGGGCGCATGCCGAATGAGGTTGCTTATTCGACCTTCGGCTGCTCACGCAGACGAATATTCAGTTCACGCAGTGCCTTGGCATCCACCGCACCCGGGGCCTGGGTCATGACACAGGCGGCGCTCTGGGTTTTCGGGAAGGCGATCACTTCTCGGATCGACTGGGCACCGGTCATCAGCATTACCAGACGGTCCAGACCGAAAGCCAGACCACCGTGCGGCGGCGCACCGTATTTCAGCGCGTCGAGCAGGAAGCCGAACTTCTCCTGCTGCTCTTCGGCACTGATGCCGAGAATATCGAACACGCTCTGCTGCATGTCCTTGCGGTGGATACGGATGGAACCGCCACCCAGCTCGGTGCCGTTGAGCACCATGTCATAGGCGCGGGACAGAGCCGCCTGCGGATTGCCCTTGAGATCTTCCGGGCTGCACTTGGGTGCCGTGAAGGGGTGGTGCAGTGCAGTCAGGCTGCCGTCGTCGTTTTCCTCGAACATCGGGAAGTCGACTACCCACAGCGGTGCCCATTCACAGGTCAGCAGCTCCAGGTCGTGGCCCAGCTTGATGCGCAGGGCACCCAGCGCCTCGGAGACGATCTTCTCCTTGTCCGCGCCGAAGAACACGATATCGCCATCCACCGCACCCACGCGGTCGAGAATGGTGTTCAGATTGTCCTCGGGGATGAACTTGACGATCGGCGACTGCAGACCTTCAACACCCTTGGCCCGCTCGTTGACCTTGATATAGGCCAGACCCTTGGCACCGTAGATGCTGACATACTTGGTGTAATCGTCGATCTGCTTGCGCGGCATGGACGCACCACCCGGCACACGCAGCGCGGCAACGCGGCCTTTCGGGTCGCTGGCCGGGCCGCTGAACACCTTGAAGTCGACCTCGGTCAGCTGGTCGGCCACATCAACCAGTTCCAGCGGGTTACGAAGATCGGGCTTGTCCGAGCCGTAACGGCGCATGGCCTCGTCCCAGCTCATGTGCGGGAAGTCGGTCAGATCCACGTCCAGCACTTCCTTGAACAGACCGCGGATCATGCCCTCGGTCAGGCCCATGATGTCGCTTTCATCGAGGAAGCTGGTCTCGATATCGATCTGGGTGAATTCCGGCTGGCGGTCGGCACGCAGGTCTTCGTCACGGAAGCACTTGGCAATCTGGTAGTAGCGGTCGAAGCCGGACACCATCAACAGTTGCTTGAACAGCTGCGGTGACTGCGGCAGGGCAAAGAAGCTGCCGGGATGGGTGCGGCTGGGCACCAGGTAGTCGCGGGCACCCTCGGGGGTGGCGCGGGTCAGGATCGGGGTTTCCACATCGAGGAAGCCGTTGTCGTCCAGGTAGCGGCGAATGCTGCTGGTGATGCGCGAGCGCAGCTTCAGCTTGGCGGCCATTTCCGGGCGACGCAGGTCGATGAAGCGGAAACGCAGGCGGGTTTCCTCGCCCACATCGGAATATTCGTCCAGCGGGAACGGCGGGGTCTCGGCCTGGTTCAGCACTTCCAGATCGTAACCCAGCACCTCGATGGCACCGGAGGCCATGTTCGGGTTGACCGCACCAGCCGGACGCGGGCGTACCTTGCCGCGCACCTTGACCACATACTCACTGCGCACACGGTCGGCCAGGGCAAAGGTATCTTCGCGATCCGGATCAAAGACGACCTGGGCCAGACCTTCACGATCACGGATATCAAGGAAAATCACCCCACCATGGTCGCGGCGACGATGAACCCAGCCGCAGAGTGTCACTTCCTGGTCTGCCAGTGTTTCGTTCAACTGGCCGCAATAGTGGGTACGCATCATGAGTGTGAAATCCTGTTGTTGACAGAGCGGCTGCATTCGACCTGAAGGCCCGGCAGCGCGGTTGGATAAAGGCGCCATAATATACCCGATGTGACCCGCTCCAGGCGAGCATTGCCGACACAGGGCCAGTTGTCATAGGCAGCACCAATGCCATTGATTAGCAAACAGGGCTTGAGCACGGGCCATGGCAGCATATACTGGGTGGACATTTTTCACTGCTACCCTGGAGCTCAGAATGAAGATTGATATCGGTATCAGCCAGAAGGATCGGGAAGCGATCGCCAAGGGCCTGTCTCACCTGCTGGCCGACACCTATACCCTGTATCTGCAAACCCACAACTTCCACTGGAACGTGAAAGGTCCGATGTTCCAGACCCTGCACACCATGTTCGAAGGTCAGTACAACGAACTGGCACTGGCAGTGGATGACATCGCCGAACGCATCCGCACCCTGGGCTTCCCGGCACCGGGCACCTACCAGGCGTTTGCCGAGCTGAGCTCGATCAAGGCAGAGGAAGGCGTGCCGGCGGCCACCGACATGATCCGCCTGCTGGTCGAAGCCCACGAGACCTGTGCCCGCACTGCCCGCGAAGCCTTCCCGGCGTGCGACAAGGCCAGCGACGAGCCCAGTGCCGACCTGCTGACCCAGCGCATGCAGGAGCACGAGAAAACCGCCTGGATGCTGCGCAGCCTGCTGGAGAAGTAACTCCATCCGGGGCAGGCACTCTACGCCTGCCCCACCCTCCCCACCATCCGCTTTGTGACCCGCACCGTTTCAGGTTAGAGTGCGCACCCGGCCACGACACTTGTACAGCCGGAACACCATCTGCTTATAGTCACAACAGGATGAACACCTTGAATAATTTCCGTTTTCTTCACTTGCTCGTGGGGCTCGCTGCGCTGTTCTGCGGTTTGTATGCCAGCACCCCATTGTCCAACTCCACCAGCCCGACCGATCTGGCTGCGGCCCTCGCCGCCACTCTGCTCGGCCTCGTCAACATCCAGCAGTTCAGCATTGCCGCCGGCAAGCGTGCAGGCCTAGCGCTCATCG
The DNA here is from genome assembly GCA_012735335.1 of Gammaproteobacteria bacterium. Lineage (GTDB taxonomy): Bacteria > Pseudomonadota > Gammaproteobacteria > Pseudomonadales > Pseudomonadaceae > Halopseudomonas. The sequence continues at coordinate 2,726 of JAAYHO010000268.1, read as the reverse complement.
GTTCGCTGCTGATCCTGATCGCAGCCCTGCTGACACTGGCCGTGCTGTTCATTCCCGCAGCCGCCGCCTGGCAACCCTGGGCCATCGGCATCGGTATTGCCGGGGTGTGCCTGACCGCGGTACTGTCACTGACTGCCATGTTGCCAGCGCCCCGCCGCCGGAGCACTGCCAGCGAAGGCCCTCGCGAAAGCGGCACCGTGAAGTGGTTCAATACCAGCAAGGGCTTTGGCTTCATCTCCCGCGACCAGGGTGAGGATGTCTTTGTCCACTTCCGCGCCATTCGCGGTGAAGGCCATCGGGTGCTGGAAGAGGGTCAGCGGGTCGAATTTGTCGTCGCCCGCCGCGAGAAGGGTTTGCAGGCCGAAGACGTTCAGCCGCTGGACTGACAGAGTCTCAGTAGTGCGGCGGAGGCTGATCAGCCTCCGCTTCACCCGGCATGGAGGCGGCCAGATCGGCCTGACGCCGGGCCAGCAACTCCACTGCTCGCTGCAACTTCTCCAATGCCAGTTCCTGGCGACTGACCACTTCATTCAAGGCTTCGATAGTATCGTCCTGAAACGCCAGACGCGTCTCCAGTTCATCCAGCCGTACTGTCAGATCATCACTCATCACTGAAACCGCTCCGCATAGGTCAGGTCGGCGCTCAGCACCGTTTTCAGCCGCGCCACCCGCTCATCCAACTGATCCCCGGTATAGGGTACGGCAGCCAGTTTACCCCACACCGGCGCAGGCCAGGCCGGATCATCCCGATAACGGGCAATATGATGGATGTGCAACTGGCTGACCATGTTACCCAGTGCCGCCACATTGATCTTGTGCGCAGCAAAAGCATCCTTGAGTGCCTCGGCCAACCAGCATGACTCCTTCAGCAATTGCTCCCGATCACCCTTGTCCAGCTGGAATATCTCACTGACATCTTCGCGCTGCGGCACCAGAATAAACCAGGGAAACTGTCGGTCATTCATCACGAGCAGTGTCGACAATTCAAATTGACCAATAACAACACAGTCATCGGCTAGTTGTGGGTGAAGTGAAAACATGATTGATTCCTGTCGTATGAGAATGATCTATAAAAGCAAAATGACATCATGATGTATATCAAGAAACCCTTTTTCCAGGTGCGCTATGCTACGCCAAGAAGAATAATATACCCGCCTGCTCAATGATCCTGTTTTAATGCACAACAACTTGTGCTCAGGATCTCTTTCGCAACAGCAGGATTGATGCTTTACTCTCAAGCGACAAGAGTTGGGAAACTGCTAAAGAGCAACCAACCAAAGCATATTTTTACTGAAGGAGCACACTGATGAGAAATACCATTAAATGGAGTTCTGTTGCACTGGCAGTAGCACTGGGCAACAGCCTGATTGCTACTCAAGCTGTTGCTCAGGAGGAAGGCTTCGTTGAGGGTGCGTCCGCAACCCTGAGTAGCCGCACCATGTATTTCAACCGTGATTTCCGTGACAACGTTGGGCAGAGCAAGCGCGAGGAAACCGCCACCGGTTTCGCACTGCACTTCCAGTCCGGCTACACCGAAGGCCCGGTAGGCCTGGGCGCCGATGTGCTGGCCCTGGCAGGCATCAAACTCGACAGCGGCCGCGGCCGTGCCGGCACAGGGCTGCTGCCGGTGGACAATGACGGTTCCGTACCGAACGAATACTCCGAGATTCGCGGTGCAGTGAAAGCCAACTTCGGTGGTGACACCGTACTGCGCTACGGCTACCACCTGCCGGAAAACCCGGTCATCGCCTACGAAGACTCCCGCCTGCTGCCCAACCACTACTTCGGTTACAGCATCACCAACACCTCGATCGACGGATTGCTGCTGGAAGCCGGTCGCATGACCGACCGCGGTGAGATGGCCTACTCCTCCCAGCGCGAAGGTGCTTTCGTGGCTGACGAGGACCAGAAGGTCGACTACCTCGGTGGTACCTATGAGTTCAATGACAACCTCAGCGCCTCGCTGTATACCTCCAAGGCCGAAGACCTGTGGAAGCGCCACTTCGCCGGTATCACCCATACCGCCGAGCTGGGCAATGGCCTGAACCTGACCACCGATCTGGCCCACTACCATACCTCCGACGACAGCCCGGTGGGCGAGGAATTCGGTAACAAGGCCACCTCGCTGGCCTTCACCCTGGGTGCCGGCTTCCACGACTTCACCGTCGCCTACCAGCGCATGGGCGGCGACTCCGGCTTTGAGTACGCCGACAACGCCATCTATGTGGCCAACTCGGTCCAGGTGATTGACTTCAACGCCAAGGACGAGCGTTCCTGGCAGGCCCGCTATGACTACAACTTCGAGGGCATGGGCATCCCGGGGCTGAGCTTCATGACCCGCTATGTACGCGGCAGCAACATTGATACCGATTGGGAAGGTGCCAACAGTGACACCCGCTGGGAACGGGACACCGACATTCGTTACACCGTGCAGAGCGGAGCGCTGGAAGGGCTGGACCTGGTCTGGCGCAACGCAACAGTGCGTCAGGACGCTGTCTTCGGCGGGGACATCGACGAAAACCGTCTGATCGCCTCCTACACCTGGACCCTGCTCTGAGCGCTACCCTGCTGTAACCTCGAAGAACCCGGCTCCGGCCGGGTTCTTCGTTTCTGCACCCACGGGCACCCAGGCCGGCTGACAGGCTATACGTCCATAGGGCGCGAACGTACAATAGACGCTATTTTCCGATCTTCTCTCAGCAGGACACCATCCAGCCATGCGCACG
>JAAYHO010000267.1 GCA_012735335.1 Gammaproteobacteria bacterium | reverse complement strand
CCGATTGCCGAGCGCAGCGGTTTCATCATCTCGCTGGGCAACGAGGTGATCGAGCTGGCCTGTGCCCAGCTGGCGGAGTGGGCCGCTGCGGGGCGGACAGTGCGGGTGTCGGTGAATGTCTCGGCGCTGCAGCTCAGTCAGTCGAACTTCAGTGATATCGTGCTCGACGCCCTGCAGCGCCACGGACTCGACCCGGCCCAGCTGGAGCTGGAAATCACCGAAACTGCCATCCTTGAGCAACAGCAGATCGCGATCAGCAGTCTTGAACGCCTGCGCGATGCCGGGCTGTGCATCAGTCTGGATGACTTCGGCAAGGGCTATGCGGGCTTCGCCCACCTCAGCGCCCTGCCGGTAAACAAGCTGAAGATCGACCGCAGCCTGATTGCCGAACTGTCCAACAGCCATGACGACAGCCTGATCGTCTCCTCGACCATTACCCTGGCCAAGCGCCTGTCGCTGCAAGTGGTCGCCGAGGGAGTGGAAACACCGGAGCAGGTGGTCTACCTTCGATTGGCCGGGTGTGACATTGTCCAGGGCTATCACTTCAGCCGACCGCTGCACGTCAACCAGGTGGACGAGTTTGAAAACCTGTTTCACGCAAGGAGCCGAGCATGCGGTTGATCTCCTCACTGTGGATGGTCCTCGGTATCGCGATGTGTGCCAGTGCGATGGCCGATGAGCAGGCCAGTTGCCGTGAGGATGATCTGCGTATCAGCGCCATTCCGCTGAAGGATATGCAGCAGTTGATCGAGGAGTACCGGCCGCTGGCGAACATGCTCAGCGCCGGACTGGGCATGCCGGTGCGCATTCTGCACGCCAGTTCCTACGAGAGCGTGATCGACGCGGTGGTATCCGGCGGTACTGATATTGCCGCGATGGGGCCGGCGTCCTACCTTATCGCCCGCCAGCTGAATCCGGATATCGAACCCTTCGCCTCGCTGGTGCCTGCGCCGGGGCACTTCTCGCCCTCGGGGAACTACTACAGCTCGCTGCTGCTGGTGCGCAGTGACAGCAAGCTGAACAGGGTGCGGCAGCTGCGCGGGCGTCGGGTGGCGCTGAGTGATCCGGCCAGTACCTCCGGCGGGCTGATTCCCAAGCACGAGTTTGCCGCGATGATCGGCGAACCGCTGGGAGATTACTTTTCCAGGCAGGTGTATGCCGGTTCGCATGATCGGGCGCTGGACGCGCTGCTGGCGGGCCGGGTGGATGCCGCCTTTGTCTCCAGTGAGCGGGCTGACGACTACCTGCAACGTGGTCTGATCGACAAGGGCAGCCTGCAGATACTCTGGCGCTCCGACCCCATCTATTACGATCCGCTGGTATTCAGCGCCGCGGTCTGTGAGTCGCTCCGGCAGCGTATCCGCCAACTGATCTCCACTCCCTCACCTGAGCTGGAAACCTTTATCCGCTCCCAGAGAGCGGTCAACATTGCCCCGGTCGGTCACGAAGCCTACCAGGCGCTGGAACCGCTGTTGCAGGAGAAAGCCGCAGCGGCTGGCCCGTAGTAGCAAGCTCAGCGCCGCTCCAGCAATACCCCGGCTTCCATATGCTCGGTATAGGGAAATTGGTCGAACAGCGCGCAGCGGGTCACCCGGTGAGTGGCGTCAAGTTCGGCGATATTCGCCGCCAGAGTCTGCGGATTGCAGGAAATGTACAGAATACGCGGATAACCCTTGACCAGCTCCAGGGTCGCCGGGTCCAGTCCGGCTCGGGGCGGGTCGACAAACACCGTGCCGAACTGGTAACCGCTCAGATCGATCCCCTGCAACCGGCGAAACTCCCGCACCCCGGTCAGCGCCTGGGTAACTTCCTCGCTGGCCAGTCGCACCAGGGTCACGTTCTCCACCTGATTGTCGGCAATGTTTTCCAGCGCCGAACGTACCGAGCTTTTTGACAGTTCAGTGGCCAGCACCCGGCGGAAACGGGTGGACAAGGGCAGGGTGAAGTTGCCGTTACCGCAGTACAGCTCCAGCAGGTCATCGTCGTTGTGCCCGGCCGCCTCCAGCGCCCAGGTCAGCATATGCTGGTTGACGCTGCCGTTGGGCTGGGTGAAGCCGCCCTCGACCTGCTGATAACGCCAGCTGCGGCCATCCACCTGCAGCTGCTCGACCACGTAGTCGCGCTCCAGCACCCGGCGCCGACCGCGACTGCGACCGATCAGCAGGATGCCCAGCTGCGCAGCCAGAGGCCGGGCTGCGGCATCCCACTGCTCGTCGATCGGGCGGTGATAGCACAGGGTAACCAGCGCCTCGCCGGACAGGGTAGTGAGAAATTCCACCTGGAACAGTCTGCGCCCCAGCTCCGGATCAGCCTTGCAGGCCTCCAGCAGGGGCATCATCAGCTCGTTGATACGGCGACTGGCAATCGGCAGCTGCTCGATCAGGATCGGCTGGCGGTTGCCGCCGGGCTCGAACATGGCGTAATGCGGCTGGCCGTCCTCGTACCACAGGCGGAACTCGGCGCGCAGGCGGAAATGCTCCGGCGGCGAGGCAAATACCGCTGGTTCGGGCGCATCGAAGGGCGCGAGCAGCTCGGTCAATCGCAGGCGCTTGGCCTGCAGCTGCGCGTCGTAGTTGGCAGGATCGAATGCAATGGCCATCAGCTGAAGAACCCGAGCTTGACGATGAACAGTGCCGAGAGCACATAGAGGCTGGCATTCAGATCACGCCAGCGCCCGGACAGTAGCTTGATCGCGGTCCAGGCAATGAAACCCAGAGCAATACCGTTGGCAATCGAGAAGGTCAGTGGCATGACCAGTGCGGTGACGACTACCGGTGCCGCCTCGGTCAGGTCTTCCCAGTCCACCTGCACCAGACCGCTGGTCATCAGTACGGCGACGAAGAACAGCGCCGGCGCGGTGGCAAAGGCCGGTACCGCTCCGGCCAGCGGTGACAGGAACAGGCTCAGCAGAAACAGCCCGGCGACCACGCAGGCGGTCAGACCGGTACGGCCACCCACTGAAGTGCCTGCCGCCGACTCCACATAACTGGTGGTGGTCGATGTGCCCAGCAGCGAGCCGAACATGGTTGCGCTGCTGTCGGCCATCAGCGCCTTGCCCAGGCGTGGCAGCTTGCCGTCCTTATCCACCAGCCCGGCCTTCTGCGCCACTCCGATCAGGGTGCCGGAGGTATCGAACAGATCCACGAACAGGAAAGCGAAAATCACGCTGACCAGACCCACATCCAGCGCGCCACGGATATCCAGCTCCAGGAAGGTCGGGGCCAGGCTCGGCGGGGCGGCAAGGAAACCGTCGGCCTGGCTCAGACCGAGCAACAGGCTGATGCCGGTGATCACCAGAATGCCGATCATTACCGCACCGGTCACCCGGCGGTGGGCCAGCGCCACGATCAATACAAAGCCGATGGCCGCGAGAATCGGACCGGGTTGAGTCATATCACCGGCACCGACCAGGGTGGCCGGGTTATCCACCACGATACCGGCGCTTTTCAGCGCGATCAGCGCCAGAAACAGACCGATGCCCGCGGCAATCGCCGAGCGCAGGGGCAGGGGGATGCTGTTGATCACCCATTCGCGGATCTTGAAGATGCTCAGCAGGAAGAACAGAAAACCGGAGATGAACACCGCACCCAGCGCCACCTGCCAGCTGTAGCCCATGGAGCCGACCACCGTGTAGCTGAAAAAGGCGTTCAGGCCCATGCCCGGTGCCAGCGCGATGGGATAATTGGCCCAGGCCCCCATCACCAGCGAACCCAGCGCCGCCGCCAGACAGGTAGCGACAAAGGCTGCGCCCGGATCGATACCGGCATCGGCCATCATCATGGGGTTGACGAAAATGATGTAGGCCATGGTCAGGAAAGTGGTCACACCGGCAAGGATCTCGGTGCGGACGTTGGTGCCATGGGCTTTGAGTTGAAACAGCTTTTCCAGCATGGAGGGAGTCTCGGTAGGAGGGCCGAAAAGCGTGGCATTCTAGCCTATCTGCCCAGTGGGCGCAGCCCCTGGTAGGGCGACACAACGGCGCGGCAAAGGATTATCGAGCTCCTGCTCGACATAGGGCTTGCCAGGCAAGTCCGGTGCCGGGATGGAGTCCGGCACTCCATTACCTGGGGTGGCTCGTCCCTCACGGGAATCCAGGGATGAATTTTCACTCCTCTTGTGTCAGGCTTGTCCGTCATTTTTCTGGAGAGCAGCCATGAGCCACACCTTTGATACCGACGAACAGCGCGTCAGCTACGGCATTGGCCGTCAGATGGGCGATCAACTGCTGTCGAGCAACATCCCCGATCTCACCGTCGAACTGGTCATGGCCGGTCTGCGTGATGCCTACACCCAGCAGCCCAGCCAGGTAGAAGAGGGTGCCATGCAGGCCGCCTTCCAGACCCTGCAGGCCAAGATGCAGGCGCTGGCTGAAGAGTCTGCCCGTGCCGCTGGCAAGGCTGGTCTGGAGTTTCTGGAGCGCAATGGTGCACGTGAAGGTGTCATCACCCTGGCTTCAGGTCTGCAGTACGAAGTGATCAGCGACGGTACCGTCGCCACCCCGACCGCCAGCTCCACCGTACGCACCCACTACGAAGGCACCCTGATCAGCGGTGAAGTCTTCGACAGTTCCTACAAGCGCGGCCAGCCCGCCGAGTTCCCGGTAGGTGGTGTGATCGCCGGTTGGACCGAAGCACTGCAGCTGATGAAGGAAGGGGCCAAGTGGCGCCTGTACATCCCCTCCAACCTGGCCTACGGCGAGCGCGCCGCTGGCAGCATCCCGCCGCACAGCACGCTGATCTTTGATATTGAGCTGATTGAGGTTCTGTAACGATCCAAAGCGCCCCCGGGCGGCGCTCCTGGGAGGGACGAGCACCAGCTCGTCCGCAGTGCTGCCGGAAACTCCGCTCATCGAGCTGGTGCTCGACGTTCCCAGAGGGGTCCGGCATTCGCGCCGGGGGCGGCGCTCCTACAGTTTGAGGGGGCGGCCTGTGTTGTGGGAGCCGCGCCCCGCGGCGAAGGGGCTTAAAACTCCCGATCCACCGCAAACCGCGCCAACTGCTCCAGTGCATCGCGGTAAACCGAGGGGGGCAGGGTGTCGAGCAGGGTGATGGCCTGATCTGCATACTGGCGGGCCAGGTCGGCGGTGTAGGTCAGCGCGCCGCTGCTTTCCACCGCCTCGCGGATGCTGCTCATGTCTTCCACTCCGCCTTTCTGAATCGCCTTGCGCACCAGGGTCGCCTGTTCGGCAGTACCTTCGCGCATGGTATGGATCAGCGGCAGGGTCACCTTGCCCTCAGCCAGGTCGTCGCCCACATTCTTGCCCATGGCCTCGGCATCGCCGGTGTAGTCCAGCAGATCATCGACCAGCTGGAAGGCGATACCCAGCGCATCGCCATAGCGGCGCAGCGCTTCTGCCTGCTCAGCGGGGGCGTCGGCCAGAATGGCGGCGGTGTGGGTGGAGGCTTCGAACAGCATGGCGGTCTTGCTGCGGATGACTTCCATATAGGTAGCTTCATCGGTGCTGGCATCACGCACCTTGGACAGCTGCAACACCTCGCCCTCGGCGATCACGTTGGTCGCGCCGGCCAGTACCTGCATGATGCGCATGTCGTTCAGATCCACCATCATCTCGAACGAGCGCGAATATAGAAAGTCGCCCACCAGTACACTGGCAGCATTGCCCCACAGGGCGTTGGCGGTGGAGCGGCCCCGGCGCAGATCGGAGGTGTCGACCACATCGTCATGCAGCAGGGTGGAGGTGTGCATGAACTCGATGATGGCTGCCAGCGTATGTGGACGAGCATCGGTCAGGCCGCAGGCGCGGGCGCCGAGCAGCACTACCAGCGGACGCAGGCGTTTGCCGCCGGCGCTGATAATGTAGTTGCCGATTTTCTCGACCAAGGGGACGCGGGAATGCAACTGGCGCATGATCAGCTGGTTGACAGCTTCGAAGTCATCAGTAACCGCGTTGTAAAAAGGCAGGGTGGTCATCTACAGCACGCTTCCAGAAAGGTTGCGCGGCATGCTAGGCGGCGGCTGGCTTACTGTCAAGAAAACCGCGCCCTGGGGTACCTGGACATCGCTATTCGACAGGTATGGAAGGCATTGCTTTATACCTGAAATTCCTTCTCGAAGATAATTATAATGTTATAATTGCAAAGAACGGTCAAGATGGACTTGATAAAGCAGAGGAAAGTATTCCCGATTTGATAATTACTGATG
>JAAYHO010000266.1 GCA_012735335.1 Gammaproteobacteria bacterium | reverse complement strand
TCGGCCTTGGGCTGGATCAACTGACTGAGGTCGATGGTGTCGCCCTCTTGGTAGACCATGCCTGACAGCAGCATGCCGAAGTCCGGCTGGTACACGCCGAGCATTTCCTGCACCGCCAGACTGGTGGCACCGATCTTCTTGCCGACGATGGTTTCTCCGGCGGCTACCCGCCGGGCGACAAAGGCTTCCTGGATGCGGTAGGCATCCTCGATGGTGATCTCCGGCTCACGCTCGATCAGCGGCTGCACCGGGCGCCGCGAGAGCCAGGCCTGATACAGCTCCTCGCCGTAGTGCTGGATTTTCTGATTGTCCATTTCCCCCTCCTCAGAGCTTCACGCAGATGTTGCGGGTTTCGGAGTAGAACTCCAGCGAGTGCACACCGCCCTCGCGGCCGATGCCGGACTGCTTGGAGCCGCCGAAGGGGGTGCGCAGATCCCGCAGGAACCAGCTGTTGACCCAGGTGATGCCCACATCGATACGTGCGGCCACCCGGTGCGCCCGGGCCAGGTCGGAGGTCCAGATGGTGGTCGACAGGCCGTAATCGGTATCGTTGGCCAGACGGATGACTTCGTCTTCCCGGTCGAAGGGCGCGATATGGCAGCAGGGCCCGAAGATCTCTTCGCGTACCACTGCGGCGGTTTCCGGCAGACCGGTCCAGATGGTCGGCTGCACCCAGGCACCGGCACCCAGCTCCGCGGGCAGCTCCGGAATACCGCCACCGGTCACCAGGGTGGCACCCTCTTCGACTGCCTTGCGGTAGTAGGACAGCACCTTGTCGCGCTGCTCCTGACTGATCAGCGGACCGAAGTTGGCTCCCTTGTCATCGGGTCGGCCGTACTTGACCGCTTCGGCCTTGAGTTTCAGCGCCTGTACGAAGCGCTCGAAGATCGGCCGTTCGACATACACCCGCTCGGTACCCAGGCACACCTGTCCGGTATTGAGGAATACCGAGCGGGCGAAGCTGTCCACCGCCGCATCCAGATCGGCATCGGCAAACACGATACCGGCGTTCTTGCCGCCCAGCTCGAAGGACACATCGCGCATGCCCTCGGAAGCGGCCTTCATGATCGCCGCGCCGGTACGGGTTTCCCCGGTAAAGGTGATGGCATCCACCAGCGGATGCTGGGTGACGAATTCACCGGCGGAATCCGGGCCGAAGCCGTGTACGACGTTGTATACACCGCTGGGAATGCCCACCTTGTTCATCACTTCGCCGAGCAGCGCAGCGGTCTGCGGGGATTCCTCGGACGGCTTGACCACCACGGTGTTGCCGCAGGCCAGCGCCGGGCCGACCTTCCAGGTCATCAGCATGAAGGGGGCGTTCCACGGGCAGATCACCCCGATCACACCCTTGGGACGGCGGATCGCATAGTTGAGTGCGCCACGGCCATCGGGCGTGTCCATGTGGAAGGATTCGGCAGCGACGTTCTTCACCGTATCGGCAAACACCTTGAAGTTGGCCGCACCACGGGGAATGAACACATGCTTCATGACATGCTCGGGCTGGCCGGTATCGGCCATCTCGGCCTCGACAAAGTCGTCGAAGCGGCGGGTAATCTCGTTAGCCACCTCATAGAGCAGCTCGGTACGGCGCTCCAGGGT
>JAAYHO010000265.1 GCA_012735335.1 Gammaproteobacteria bacterium | reverse complement strand
TCGCTGAAGTCAACGAAGCTGCCAAAGGTGCGCTGTCTGCCGTTGTGGCTGATGCCCGCGGTGTAGGCGTAGCTGCCATGACTGGTCTGCGCAAAGACGCTCGCGAAGCTGGCGTGTACGTACGTGTTGTACGTAACACCCTGCTGCGCCGTGCAGTTGAAGGTACCGAATACGAGTGCCTGAACGACGTCTTTGTCGGTCCGACTCTGATTGCGTTTTCCAACGAGCACCCGGGCGCCGCTGCCCGTCTGTTCAAGGAATTCGCCAAGAGTCAGGACAAGTTCCAGATCAAGGCAGCCGCGTTTGAAGGCAATTACCTTGCAGCAGATCAAGTCGACAAGCTGGCTTCACTGCCGACCTACGACGAGGCTATCAGCCAACTGATGAGCGTTATCCAAGGCGCTACCAGCAAGTTCGTTCGTACTTTGGCCGCTGTCCGCGATCAGAAGGAAGCCGAAGCCGCCTGAGTGGGCTGCTGATGCTTCATTCGTTTGCTTTTAATGTTTTGATGGCCCAGAGGGTCATCCCCCAATACAGGAATATAGAGTCATGGCTCTGACCAACGAAGATATCATCAACGCAGTATCCGAAATGTCCGTTATGCAGGTCGTTGAACTGATCAGCGCAATGGAAGAGAAGTTCGGCGTGTCCGCCGCTGCCGCTGTTGCAGCTGGTCCGGCTGCCGGTGGCGCTGCCGCTGCCGAAGAGCAGACCGAGTTCGACATCGTTCTGACCGCCGCTGGCGACAAGAAAGTCAACGCGATCAAGGCAGTTCGTGAACTGACCGGCCTGGGCCTGAAAGAAGCCAAGGCGCTGGTTGACGGTGCTCCTTCCACCATCAAGGAAGGTGTTGCCAAGGAAGAAGCCGAAGCAGCGAAGAAAGCGCTGGAAGAGGCAGGTGCATCGGTCGAGCTCAAGTAAGCTTGCGCGACCTTGCGTCGACAATCTGATCGTCGGTCAGATTGATGGCTGGTGGCCTGAGAGCCACCGGCCTTTTTCCGTTACAGCCCCAGGGGGTTGTAGTGGGTTCCACTCCCAAGTGAGTGCGCAAGACCAGGTCTTGCAAGTATTTTCAGGCTGCCCCGACTGGGGGAGCCTCTCAAGCAGGTTACCAAGCTCGGGGAACGCTGATGGCTTACTCATACACTGAGAAAAAACGTATCCGCAAGGACTTTGGCAAACTGCCGCATGTGATGGACGTACCCTATCTGCTGGCTATCCAGCTGGATTCCTACCGGGAATTCCTGCAGGCCGAGTCAGAAAAGGGCAGCGTCCGTGATATCGGTCTGCACGCGGCCTTCAAATCTGTCTTCCCCATTATCAGCTATTCCGGTAATGCGGCGCTCGAATATGTCGGTTACCGGCTGGGTGAACCGGCTTTCGACGTCAAGGAGTGTGTGCTGCGTGGCGTAACCTACGCAGTGCCGCTGCGGGTAAAAGTGCGTCTGATCATCTTTGACCGTGAATCCGCCAGTAAGGCGATCAAGGATATCAAGGAGCAGGAAGTCTACATGGGTGAAATACCCCTGATGACTGAAAACGGTACCTTCGTTATCAACGGTACCGAGCGTGTGATTGTTTCCCAGCTGCACCGCAGCCCGGGTGTGTTCTTCGACCACGACCGTGGCAAGACCCACAGTTCCGGCAAGCTGCTGTATTCCGCCCGCGTGATTCCCTACCGCGGCTCCTGGCTGGACTTCGAGTTTGATCCCAAGGATGCGGTGTTCGTCCGTATCGACCGTCGCCGCAAGCTGCCGGCGACCGTGCTGCTGCGTGCGCTGGGTTATCAGTCCGAAGAGATCCTGGATATCTTCTACGACACCAACAAGTTCGATGTGCAGGGTGAGGCACTCAAGCTGGAGTTGGTGCCGCAACGTCTGCGTGGTGAAATTGCTACCTTCGACATCGCCGATGACAAGGGCAAGGTACTGGTTGAGAAGGGGCGTCGTATTACCGCACGTCATATCAACCAGCTGGAAAAGGCCGGTGTCAACAGCCTTGAAGTGCCCTACGACTACCTGGTCGGACGCACCATTGCCAAGCCAGTGGTACACCCGGCTACCGGCGAGATCCTGGTCGAGTGCAATACCGAAGTGACCGTCGAGCTGATCGAGAAGCTGGTCCAGGCCCAGGTTTCGCATATCGAAACCCTGTACACCAACGACATCGACTGCGGTCCTTTCGTCTCCGACACTCTGCGTATCGATACCACTACCAGCCAGCTGGAAGCCCTGGTAGAGATCTATCGCATGATGCGTCCCGGCGAGCCGCCGACCAAGGATGCCGCTGAAACCCTGTTCAACAACCTGTTCTTCAGCAGCGACCGCTACGACCTGTCCGCCGTCGGCCGCATGAAGTTCAACCGCCGTATCGGTCGCGAAGAGATCGAAGGCGCCGGTGTGCTGAGCAAGGAAGACATCATCGAGGTACTCAAGACCCTGGTCGATATCCGTAACGGCAAGGGCGTGGTCGACGATATCGACCACCTGGGTAACCGTCGTATCCGCTCCGTCGGCGAGATGGCCGAGAACCAGTTCCGTGTCGGTCTGGTACGCGTCGAGCGGGCGGTGAAAGAGCGCCTGTCCATGGCCGAAAGCGAAGGCCTGATGCCGCAGGACCTGATCAACGCCAAGCCGGTTGCGGCGGCGGTGAAGGAGTTCTTCGGTTCCAGCCAGCTGTCCCAGTTCATGGACCAGAACAACCCGCTGTCCGAGATTACCCACAAGCGCCGTGTCTCCGCGCTTGGACCGGGCGGTCTGACCCGTGAGCGCGCCGGCTTCGAGGTGCGTGACGTACACCCGACCCACTATGGTCGCGTATGTCCGATCGAAACCCCGGAAGGTCCGAACATCGGTCTGATCAACTCCCTGGCGACCTATGCCCGGACCAACGAATACGGCTTCCTGGAAAGCCCGTATCGTCGCGTCAAGGACACCGTGGTCACCGACGAGATCGTGTTCCTGTCGGCCATCGAAGAAGCTGACCACGTGATCGCCCAGGCCAGCGCCGAGCTGCGTGATGGCAAGCTGGTCGAAGAGCTGGTTGCCGTTCGTCACATGAACGAGTTCAGCGTCAAGGCGCCGGAAGAAGTCACCCTGATGGACGTATCGCCGCGTCAGGTCGTGTCCGTTGCCGCCTCGCTGATTCCGTTCCTCGAGCATGACGATGCCAACCGTGCCCTCATGGGCTCGAACATGCAGCGTCAGGCCGTACCGACCCTGCGTGCCGAGAAGCCGCTGGTGGGTACCGGCATGGAGCGCAACGTGGCGCTGGACTCCGGTGTCTGCGTAACTGCCCGTCGTGGCGGTGTGGTCGACTCGGTTGACGCCAGTCGTATCGTTATTCGGGTCAACGATGACGAAGTGGAAGCGGGCGAAGCCGGTGTGGATATCTACACCCTGACCAAGTACACCCGTTCCAACCAGAACACCTGCATCAACCAGCGTCCGCTGGTGAAGAAGGGTGATGTGATTGCCGCGCGTGACATCCTTGCCGACGGCTCTTCCGTCGACATGGGTGAGCTGGCCCTGGGGCAGAACATGCGTGTGGCCTTCATGCCGTGGAACGGCTACAACTTCGAGGACTCCATTCTCATTTCCGAGCGTGTGGTTCAGGAAGACCGTTTCACCACCATCCACATCCAGGAACTGACCTGCGTATCCCGCGACACCAAGCTGGGGCCGGAGGAAATCACCTCGGATATTCCCAACGTCGGTGAAGCGGCGCTGGGCAAGCTGGATGAGGCGGGTATCGTCTACGTCGGCGCCGAAGTCGGCCCTGGCGACATCCTGGTCGGCAAGGTCACGCCCAAGGGCGAAACCCAGCTGACTCCGGAAGAGAAGCTGCTGCGTGCGATCTTCGGTGAGAAGGCCTCCGACGTGAAGGACACCTCCCTGCGCGTGCCGACCGGCACCAAGGGTACCGTCATTGACGTACAGGTCTTCACTCGTGACGGCGTCGAGCGCGACAGCCGCGCCCTGGCCATCGAGAAAGAACAGCTCGACGAGATCCGCAAGGATCTGCAGGAAGAGTTCCGCATTGTTGAAACGGCCGCCTTCGAACGTCTGGCCGCCGCGCTGATCGGCAACACTGCCGAAGGCGGTGCCGGCGTCAAGAAAGGCACCGAGCTGACTGCCGAGATTCTCGACGGCATCGAGCGTGGTCAGTGGTTCAAGCTGCGCATGGGCGAAGACAGCCTGAACGAGCAGCTGGAGCGCACCCAGGCCTACCTGGTGCATCGTCGCAAACTGCTGGACGAGAAGTTCGAAGACAAGAAGCGCAAACTGCAGCAGGGCGATGACCTGGCACCGGGTGTACTGAAGATCGTCAAGGTCTACCTGGCTATCAAGCGTCGCATCCAGCCCGGTGACAAGATGGCTGGTCGCCACGGTAACAAGGGTGTCATCTCGGTGATCATGCCGGTTGAAGACATGCCCTACGACGAAAACGGCGAGCCGGTCGATATCGTCCTCAACCCGCTGGGTGTACCGTCGCGGATGAACGTCGGTCAGATTCTCGAAACCCACCTCGGCCTTGCAGCCAAAGGCTTGGGCGAGAAGATCAACCGCATGCTCGATGAGCAGCGCAAGGTCGCCGAAGTACGTGACTTCCTTGACGAGGTGTACAACAAGGTAGGCGGGCGTCAGGAGAATCTGGATGCGCTGAGCGATAGCGAAATCCTGGATCTGGCCAACAACCTGCGCGCCGGTGTGCCCATGGCGACAGCGGTTTTTGATGGTGCTGAAGAGCACGAGATCAAACACATGCTGCGACTGGCTGATCTGCCCGACAGCGGTCAGATGACGCTGTATGACGGCCGTACCGGTAACACCTTCGACCGTCCGGTGACCGTTGGCTACATGTACATGCTCAAGCTGAACCACCTGGTTGACGACAAGATGCACGCCCGTTCGACCGGTTCCTACAGCCTGGTTACACAGCAGCCGCTGGGTGGTAAGGCTCAGTTCGGCGGTCAGCGTTTCGGGGAGATGGAGGTCTGGGCACTGGAAGCCTATGGTGCCGCCTACACTCTGCAGGAAATGCTGACAGTGAAGTCGGATGACGTGAACGGCCGTACCAAGATGTACAAGAACATCGTGGACGGTGACCATCGCATGGAGGCCGGCATGCCCGAGTCCTTCAACGTACTGGTCAAGGAAATCCGTTCGCTGGCCATCGATATCGACCTGGAATCCGAATAACCACCGACTGCCCACGTCTCGGGCGGCGTGAACCGCCGCCCTTGAGACACTGCGAGGAGTATAGGCCTTGAAAGACTTACTGAACCTGCTCAAGACCCAGGGACAGATTGAAGAGTTCGATTCCATTCGAATCGGCTTGGCATCGCCGGAAATGATCCGGTCCTGGTCGTATGGCGAAGTTAAAAAGCCCGAGACCATCAACTACCGTACCTTCAAACCGGAGCGTGACGGTCTGTTCTGCGCCAAGATCTTTGGCCCGGTCAAGGACTACGAGTGCCTGTGCGGCAAGTACAAGCGCCTCAAGCACCGCGGTGTGATCTGCGAAAAGTGCGGCGTTGAAGTCGCGCTGGCCAAGGTGCGTCGTGAGCGCATGGGTCACATCGAGCTGGCGTCCCCGGTTGCCCACATCTGGTTCCTCAAATCCCTGCCGTCCCGTATCGGTCTGCTGCTGGATATGACTCTGCGTGATATCGAGCGCGTGCTGTACTTTGAAAGCTACGTGGTGATCGAGCCCGGTCTGACCACGCTGGACAAGGGGCAGCTGCTGAACGACGAGCAGTATTTCGAAGCGCTGGAAGAGTTCGGTGATGACTTCGACGCGCGCATGGGTGCCGAAGCGGTATTCCAGCTGCTCAGCGCCATGGATCTGGACCACGAGATCGGTCGTCTGCGTGAAGAGATTCCGCAAACCACCTCGGAAACCAAGATCAAGAAGCTGTCCAAGCGTCTCAAGCTGATGGAGGCCTTCCACACCTCCGGCAACAAGCCGGAGTGGATGGTCATGACCGTGCTGCCCGTGCTGCCACCGGATCTGCGTCCGCTGGTACCGCTGGACGGTGGCCGCTTTGCCACCTCCGACCTGAACGACCTGTATCGCCGGGTGATCAACCGTAACAACCGCCTGAAGCGTCTGCTGGATCTGTCTGCGCCCGATATCATCGTGCGTAACGAGAAGCGCATGCTGCAGGAATCAGTGGATGCCCTGCTGGATAACGGCCGAGC
>JAAYHO010000264.1 GCA_012735335.1 Gammaproteobacteria bacterium | reverse complement strand
TGGAGCCTTCCGGAATCTTGCGCAGGAAGTCGGCCAGTGCCGAACCTCGGTGCGGAGCACCGATACTGGTAACCGATGCCACCAGATCAGGACGGACTGCGGCGACATAGCGCACGGTCGGGCCGCCATGGCTGTGGCCGAACAGGTTGACCTTGCGCTTGCCGGAGATGGCAACGATGTCTTCCACCTGCTCCAGCAGCTGCTCGCCCCGGGCCTCGGAGGTATCCAGCTGGCTGACCTGGGTGATATAGACGGTGGCGCCATCCTTGCGCAGTGCCTGGGGGATGCCGTACCAGTAGTCGATGCCGAGCATGCTGTCCCAGCCGAGCATGCCATGCGACAGCACTATGGGGTATTGGGTTTTGGTGTAGTTGGAGGACGAACTGAACCAGGACGCTTGCGCCTGGCCTGCCAGGCCCATTGCCACTACCAAGCCTGCGGCGGCCAGAGAGAAGCGGGTTTTCTTCATGGGTAATACCTCGGTTGCATTCTTGTAATTATTGTTGGCTCTGACTGCACAACAGAGACCGGCAGAGCATATACAGCGCCCTGAAACTCGGCGAGGTTTTGACACAAGGAACCGAAAGGCCATCTGATGACCGAAAAGTCGACCGCTCTGGATGGGTGTCATTCATGATATTTATCCGACGAACGGTAGCTTTCGGCTGGTCTGGCAATCTGCTGGCAGCATCACAAATTCGCTCTGGCGTACCGCTTTCAGCTGCTCTATCTGATAGTCTGGCGTCGAGGCCCAAGGTGGGCGTGCAAGGGATGACAACCATGTTGTTTGGCAGCTTTCTCAATGGATACGCTTTCTGGCTGTTACTTGGCCTGGCACTGCTGATTTCGGAGTTCTTCGTGCCGGGGGTGGTAGCGGTATTCTTTGGTATCGGTGCGCTGGTCGTCGGTTTGCTGACGCTGTTCGGCGTGATCGACAGTCTGGCCGTGCAGTTGCTGTGCTTTGGACTGATCAGTCTGGTAGCACTGTTTGGTCTGCGGCGACACTGTACCCGCTGGCTTCGCGGGGCAATCGGTGGTCGCGCGGCTCAGGATCTGGACAGCACCGGGCTGCTCAATCAGCGGGTTGTCGTGCTGACCGATTTTGTCGATGGTATCGGTGATGTGCAGCTCAATGGTGCCAAGTGGGATGCCGAATCCGGCGAGCAGTTACTGGCCGGGGAGACGGCCTGGGTAGTCGGCTCGCGGGGCATCGTCCTGAGTGTCAGTAAGCATCGGGATAGAAGTCTGCCCTGACGCGGAACAATAAAAAACCAATGGAGTGAATATGGAAACCGCAACAATCATCGCGCTGGTGTTTCTGGTACTGGTTATCGTCACCGTGGCCAAGACCGCCCAGATAGTGCCGCAGCGCTCCGCTTATGTGGTCGAGCGGCTGGGCAAGTATGCAAAAACCCTTGAGGCTGGATTTCACCTGCTGATTCCCTTTGTCGACCGCATTGCCTATCGCCACACCATGAAGGAAGAAGCCATCGACGTCGATCGCCAGGCCTGTGTGACCAAGGACAATATCCAGGTGGTGGTCAACGGTGTGATCTATCTTCAGGTCATAGATCCCAAGGATGCCAGTTACGGCATCACCAACTACCGCTATGCCTCCACTCAGCTGGCGCAGACCACTCTGCGTTCGGTCATCGGCAAGATCTCCCTGGACAAGACTTTCGAAGAACGGGAGGCGATCAACGTGCAGGTGGTCGAGGCACTGGACGAGGCCGCCCGGCCCTGGGGTATCAAGGTGCTGCGCTACGAGATTGCCGATATCGAGCTGCCGGCAACCATTCTCGACGCACTGGAAAAGCAGATGCGCGCCGAGCGTGAGCGGCGGGCGGTGGTGGCCCAGTCCGAGGGTGAACGTGAGGCCAAGATCAACGTCTCCGAGGGGATCAAGCAGGAAACCATCAACCTGTCGATCGCTGACAAGGAGCGCCAGATCAACGAGGCCGAGGGTAAGGCGCGGCAGATCGAGCTGGTAGCACAGGCGACAGCCGAGGGTCTGCGTCTGGTTGCCGAGGCCATCAACACCCAGGGTGGTAAGGATGCGGTGGCGCTGCGGGTGGCCGAGCAGTACGTGACCGAGTTCGGCAAGCTGGCCAAGACCAACAACACCATGATCCTGCCTGCCGAACTGAGCAATATCGGCTCGGCGGTGGCGGCGATTACCAAGACGCTGGATACGGTCAAGCAGTAAGAAAAGAAAGGCATGGATGCTTGTGCGTCTGTGCCAGCCTCTGCGTCGGTACACCCCTGCTACGACACGCCGTGAACACGTCCCTGTGGGCTCGTTGATGACATCCGACCGCCATGGACGGCGGAAGTGTCGGAAATGCAGGAGCAATTTCCGACCCTGTCATCAAACGGTCGTATCAGGGGCGTCCCAACGCAACGGCAGACACTCCGAGTTGCTGGTAGGCTGTCACCCTATCGTCATCTTTGACTGTCATGCTCTGACTCGAACAGTTGAACAGAACCGGCGAATGCAGTAAGTTGATTGCCAGTCAACGGAGAAACACATGAACCGCAACGTAACCACATCGCAACAGATCAGCCCGATAATGGCTGCTTCCGCTGCTGCCTGTGCGCAGGGTTCGGGTGTTTCAGCTTATTTTTATGGGTATTGGTTTAGCCACGGGCTGGCCTGATACCTGTCAGGCGGCCCACTCAGCAACGGGCCGCCCACCGCACTACTCAGAAACCCCCGGTCGGCCATCCGATCGGGGGTTTTGTTTTTCTGGCTCTGCGGAGCCGATGATCAAGAGGATTCAGACATGAGCAACTACTTTACCTACTCCTACCGTTACTGCAGCTGGCGATTCAGTGGTCGCGCCCAGAACCCACAGACATTGCAACGACTAACACGATAGAACGCCGCGCGGACGAACCGCGTGGCTGAGGACAGCATTGATGAATTCTTCCGTTTCCGCCCTGCAGCTTTCCATTGTGCCCAGTATCGACCCGGCACCTGTTTCAGTTTCGGACGGCCAACGCCGTACCCGACCTCTGCCGACTCCGGCGGTACTGCGTCAGCGTCTGCCCCTGAGCGACCTGTTGGCCCAACAGGTTCAGGCCCAGCGCCAGGCCATTCGCAATATTCTCCATGGTGATGATCCGCGCCTGCTGGTGGTGGTGGGTCCCTGCTCGATTCATGATGCCGATGCGGCGCTGGACTACGCCCGGCGTCTGGCCGAGCTGGCACCCCGGGTCGATGATCAGCTGTTGCTGGTGATGCGTGCCT
>JAAYHO010000263.1 GCA_012735335.1 Gammaproteobacteria bacterium | reverse complement strand
GAGCGAAGCGCGGCAATCCAGTGCGTGCCGCCAGCACCGAGCCCGTGGATTGCCACGTCGCTGCGCTCCTCGCAATGACGGGGAGTGGAGCAGCGCTACTCGGAGCTGGCCCTTGCCCCCAACGTCATTGCGAGCGGAGCGCGGCAATCCAGTGCGTGCCGCCAGCACCGAGAGCCCCATGGATTGCCACGTCGCTGTGCTCCTCGCAATGACGGTCAGAGGGGGCGTATGGATAAGGCGCTGCTCGGACAATTCGGGCAATAAAAAACCCGGCCGAAGCCGGGTTTTCACTACCGTATACCAACCAGCAATTACAGCTTGCCAGTCAGCTCCGGTACCGCCTCGAACAGGTCGGCTACCAGACCGTAATCCGCCACCTGGAAGATCGGCGCCTCTTCGTCCTTGTTGATCGCAACGATCACCTTGGAGTCTTTCATACCGGCCAGGTGCTGGATCGCGCCGGAGATGCCGACGGCGATGTACAGCTGGGGAGCAACGATCTTGCCGGTCTGACCAACCTGCATGTCGTTCGGTACGAAGCCAGCGTCCACCGCCGCGCGGGAGGCACCGACGCCAGCGCCCAGCTTGTCGGCCAGGTCGTACAGCATCTGGAAGTTGTCGCCGTTCTGCATGCCGCGACCACCGGAGACCACCACCTTGGCACCAGCCAGTTCGGGGCGATCGGATTTGGCCAGTTCTTCGCCAACGAAGGCAGAAACACCGGCGTCCTGGGCGGAGGCAACCGCTTCAACCGCAGCACTGCCACCTTCGGCGGCAACAGCGTCAAAGCCGGTGGCGCGCACGGTGATGACTTTGACCGCTGCGTCGGATTTGACGGTAGCGATGGCGTTACCGGCGTAGATCGGGCGCTTGAAGGTATCGGCGCTTTCTACAGCGATGATCTCGGAGATCTGGTCGACGTCCAGCAGAGCCGCCACGCGCGGCAGGTAGTTCTTGCCGTTGGTGCTGGCTGGGGCCAGGATGTGGCTGTAGCCCTTGCCGATCTCGGCGATCAGCAGGGAGATGTTCTCCGGCAGCAGGTTGGCGTAGGCGGCGTTGTCGGCCAGCAGTACCTTGGATACACCAGCGACCTTGGCGGCGGCTTCGGCCACGGCGCCACAACCGGCACCGGCAACCAGTACTTCAATGTCGCCACCGATGGCAGCGGCTGCGGCCACGGTGTTCAGGGTGGCGGCATTCAGTTCGGCGTTGTTGTGTTCAGCAATAACCAGAATCGTCATGTCAGATCACCTTGGCTTCGTTCTTCAGTTTGTCGACCAGCTCGTCAACGCTCTTGACCTTGATGCCAGCGCTGCGGGCAGCCGGGGCTTCGACCTTGACGGTGCTCAGGCTGGAGGCGGTGCTCACGCCCAGCTCTTCCGGCTTGAGGGTTTCCAGCGGCTTCTTCTTGGCCTTCATGATGTTCGGCAGGGAAGCGTAGCGCGGCTCGTTCAGGCGCAGGTCGGTGGTGACGATGGCCGGCAGTTTCAGATCAACGGTCTGCAGACCGCCGTCGATCTCGCGGGTAACCTTGACGCGGTCGCCTTCCACATTCACTTCGGAGGCGAAGGTGCCCTGGGCGTAGCCGCTCAGCGCCGCCAGCATCTGGCCGGTCTGGTTGTTGTCGGAGTCGATGGCCTGCTTGCCGAGGATGACCAGCTGCGGCTGTTCTTTATCAACCACTGCCTTGAGCAGCTTGGCGATGGCCAGCGAGTTCAGCTCGTCGTTGCTCTCGACCAGCACGGCGCGGTCGGCGCCCAGTGCCAGTGCAGTACGCAGCTGCTCCTGGGCAGCCGTCGGGCCGACGCTGACCGCGACGATTTCAGTTGCCACACCCTTTTCCTTCAGGCGTACGGCTTCTTCCACGGCGATTTCGCAGAAGGGGTTCATGGACATCTTGACGTTGGCGAGGTCGACACCGCTGTTGTCCGCCTTGACGCGAACCTTGACGTTGTAGTCAACCACGCGCTTTACGGCGACGAGGATTTTCATGGACGTTAGTCCTCCGCAAGTCTGT
>JAAYHO010000262.1 GCA_012735335.1 Gammaproteobacteria bacterium | reverse complement strand
GCTCGATATTGTCCTCGATGAAGAAGGACGCCATCTGCGCCTGGGATTTGGTATTCCGCCCGGTGCCCGGCAGCCCGGGGATATCGCCACCTTCGTTGGTCGGCTGGGTGTTGGAGGCCGGGTCGTCTTCGACGAGGAGCAGTTGGGATGGCACAGTCGGCCCCTGATGAGAATGCATTGCAAATGCGAATATTCTCACCAAGGGGCGATGGTGGCAATGGTTGAGGCCGTCTGGCTTATCTGCCTTGCAGATAGGTCGCTACTGCACTGATGTCGCTGTCACTCAACGCCTTGGCTACGCCTATCATCGGTGAGTTGTCCTGCTGCGGGTTCATCTGCCGGAAGCGTTTCAGCGCTGTTTCCATATAGACAGCTGGCTGGCCGGCCAGGCGTGGCATGTTCCTGAAGCCCTCGGCGTTTTCGCCGTGGCAGAATGCGCAGCTGCGTTGGTAGATGGGCTCGCCGACCGCAGCTAGGGCCGGGTCGCCACCCGGGCGCGGATTGGCTGTCTGCTGGCTGTAGTACACGGCGATATCGATGCGTTCCTGCAGGGACAATGAATTGGCCAGGGTTGTCATGACGAGGTCTTCGCGGCGGCCATCGCCAAATTTCTCGAATTGCTCGAACAGGTACTGCGGGTGCTGGGTTGCCAGGTTGGGGATGTAATCGCGTTTGCTGTTGCCGTCTTCACCGTGGCAGTAGCCGCAGAAGCGAATGCGCTCGTGCCCGGCGGCATAGCTGGCCTGCCGCCGCTCGTCATCTGCCATGATGGCTTCCAGCTGAAGCATGGCCTCGTCGGTACTGCTGGCTTGGACCAGGGCGGCGCCGCCGAGCCCCAGAGCCAGCGTCAGGTTGATCAGGAAAATGTTGCGAATCATGGGGCGTCCTGCCGTCAGAAAAGCACACAGTATAAGCCCTGCTGTCAGCATCGAGTTGAGGCAGATCAATAACAGTGCAGTGGTCTGGTGAAGGCGGGTCGCTCAGCTCTCCAGACCAGCTAGTCACTGTTCGGGCACCTGCTGCCTCACGCCGCGGCCGGGCCAAATCCAGCGGACAGGTGCTATCATCTCCGGCCCACCAAATCCGGAGGCATGTCAGGCTGTGATCAATGTGCGTTATATCCCGCTGGTAATTGCGCTGGTGATGTCGGTGTATATGGTCACTGTCATGACCTTTGTCATCACCTGGGTCAATACCGGTCTGGGGGAAGGTTTCATTGCCCGCTGGTGGCGGGCGTTCTATATCGCCTGGCCCATCGCCTTCACGCTGATGGCGGTGGGGGCACCGCGCATCAGCAGACTGGTAATGCGCCTGAAAAAGGACTGATCAGTCCTGAATGGAGTGCCGGGTTCCATCCCGGCAAGTCGGGGTATACAGCAGCCACGTTGTGTCGAGATGGAACTCGACACTCCAGCCTACCCCGGGAACGTCGAGCACCAGCTCGATGAGCGGAACCGCTTGCTACACCGCGGACGAGCTGGTGCTCGTCCCTCCCAGGAACATCGAGTTTCGCCTCGACACTCTGACCTTTGCTACTCCACGATCTGCTGCACCGCTTCGGGTTTGTCGTGTACACCGAAGCGGTCGATGATGGTGGCGCTGGCCTCGTTCAGGCCTATCACCTCAACCCAGCTGCCGTTGCGGCGCAGTTTGAGTACCACCTTGTCCAGTGCGCCGACGCCGGTGATGTCCCAGAAGTGGGCGTGGGTCAGGTCGATGGTTACCCAGGGGTAGGCGGCGTTCAGGTCGAAGCTGTCGATGAAGCGGTTGGCTGAGCTGAAGAACACCTGACCTGTCACCTGATAGGTGCAGCGC
>JAAYHO010000031.1 GCA_012735335.1 Gammaproteobacteria bacterium | reverse complement strand
TCGAGCATGTCGAGAAGGCAGGCCACCCCGCTCACGCGGGCTACCCGATGACCTACGACGCCGCCAAGCAGTTGAACGCCGCCGCCAGCCAGCAGGATAACCACGAGTTCGCCGCCCACTGGGCCGGCATGGGCGCGCCCCTGGCCCGGGAACTGCCGGCCGCCGAACTGGTCACCGAGCTCGCGCGGGAGCTGGCAGCCCGCTGACCGGGGTTTGGAGGCTCGAGTTCCATCTCGAACATTTTCTGCAGGTCAGCCTGATTGCTGCAACCCGAACCCAACTGGCCGAGATGGAACTCGGCCCTCCATTATTCCGCGCCTACCGGAAGCTCTGGCACTCGCCAGTCGATGGGATGGCGGCCGTTTTCCTGCAGATAGGCGTTGGCTGCCGAAAAGTGCCCGCAGCCGATGAAGCCCCGGTGCGCTGACAGCGGTGACGGGTGCACGCTCTTGAGCACACAATGACGCGATACGTCGATCTGCGCACCCTTCTTCTGCGCATAGCTGCCCCAAAGCATGAACACCAGATGTTCACACTGTTGATTGAGCAGCTCGATGATGCGCGAGGTGAAGCGCTCCCAGCCCCGGTTGGCATGGGCGCCAGCCTGGCCCTGGGTCACCGTCAGCACCGCGTTGAGCAGCAGTACGCCCTGATCCGCCCAACTCTGCAGCGAGCCATGGGCCGGTATCGGCTGGCCCAGATCGCGCTGGATTTCCTTGAAGATGTTCTGCAGCGAGGGTGGCGGCCGCACACCCGGCGGCACCGAGAAACTCAGGCCATGGGCCTGCCCCGGCCCGTGGTAGGGGTCCTGGCCGATGATCACCACCTTGACCCGGCCCAGCGGCGTGCTGTTCAGCGCGTTGAAGATCAGCGACCCCGGCGGATAGATCTGCTTGCCAGCGGCCTTCTCGGCCAGCAGGAACTCACGCAGCTGCTGCATGTAGGGCTGTTCGAACTCGTCACCGAGGGCCTGCTTCCAGTCCTCGGCCAATTGTACCGGACGGCTGCCCATGGCCTATTGCACCGCCGGAACCGTCTGCGCATTGCAGCGCACCACACGCTGGCGACCATCCACCAGCAGGCCTGACAGGCCATTGTGGCGGGTGGCGTGCAGGATCATCACTCCATCCACGCATTCGGCAGTGTAATCCGCTGCCTTGGCCTGCAGTTGCCCGGCTTCGCTGGAGCCGATGGTGACCAGCCCGAACTCGGCAACCAGCAGCCCTTCCTCTTCCCTGGCGAAGTTCAGATAGCCGTAGAAATGCAGGATGACCATGGTCAGGAACAGGGTGCCCAGCGCGGTCAGGATATAGGGCAGCTTGTTGACTTCCCGGGATTCACTCATGTTCAGACTCCTTACAGAATATTGGCGTAATCCGCCTCGATACGATCCAGGCTCAGATTGGTCAGGAACCCGGAAAAGCACATCCAGGCACTCAGGGCGTTGAGATCGGCGAAGGGCTCCGGCAGGTAGCGCGGCGGTACCACCAGCCCCTCCTCCACCAGTTGCCCTAGCGTACGCATGTCCTCCAGCGTGGTCTTGCCGCAGAACAGCAGCGGAATCTGCTGCAACTTGCCCTGACGCACCGCCAGCTGGATGTAGTTGTAGGTGAGGATGAAGCCCTTGAGATAGGCCAGATCCTTGGTAAACGGCAGCCCGTCGCTGCTGGAGCCGCGGAATACCCGGCTGGCGTTGGTGTAGCTGTCTTCCTCACTGTAACCCTCACCCTGGTAGAAGCGGAACACCTCGAGGAAGTCGGCGCCGGTTTCCGCCAACTGGATGGCGCGGGTGCGGTTGGTCAGCTTGCGCAGGCGTGACGGGTAGGAGGCAAAGGTGATCACCTCCATGAGGATCGCCAGTCCTTCCTGGGTCACGGTGGAGGACGGCGGTCCCTTGGCCAGGAAGGTGCAGATCGGCTGGTGCTGACCGTTGAGACTGGTGGCCACGTGCACCATGCCCTCGTGCACGGCGAGGATCTTCAGATCCCGCTGGTTGAACATGGCATCGCTGCGGATCTTGATGTAATCCGCCCCGGCGGCGGCATCGGCGACGATACCGTCGGATTCGAATACCCGCACCGCCTGATCGTCGGGGAATACCTGATTCATCCGCTCCTGCAGGATCGCTACCGCTTCCGGCGCAGCAATGGTCTTGGGCTCCCGGCCCAGATCGTTGCCGATATTGCTCAACGACTCGCTGAGCATGATGCCCAGATCGGTAATGGTCGGATCACCGGCGTGGAAGGCGTCGGAGGCGGAGCCGTAGAGCTCCTGGGAGATGCGCCCGAACTCGGCGGTACCGCGCCCTTCGATCATGCGCAGCACCATGCGATATTCCCGGCACATGCGACGCATGATCTGCCCGACCGGGTTGAAGGTGCCGAGCTGGCGGGTGATGTCCCGCTCGATATCCTGGAACAGCTGCAGCCGCTCGGCGGGGTCAAAACTCAGGGGGCGACGCTTGTAGTAATCCGCATCGACCTCCGGCAGCTTCCGACAGCCATCACGGAAGAACCGGTCACGAATGCCATCATCCCATTTGATCGCATCCAGCACCCGGATCGGTGCCTGTGCCTCGACAAGGCGGTCGGACAGGCTGCGGATAACCAGTTGGTATTGCTCGCTCTGCTTGACCGCCATGGCGGATCAGACCTCCGGTCGCATATGCGGGAACAGGATCACGTCGCGGATCGATGGCGAATCGGTCAGCAGCATCACCAGACGGTCGATGCCAATACCTTCACCGGCGGTCGGCGGCATGCCGTATTCCAGCGCGCGGACGAAGTCGGCATCGAAGTGCATGGCCTCGTCATCCCCCGCATCCTTCTCCGCCACCTGGGCATGGAAGCGCTCGGCCTGATCCTCGGCGTCATTCAACTCGGAATAGGCGTTGGCAATCTCGCGGCCACCGATGAACAGCTCGAAGCGGTCGGTGACGTTCGGGTCCTGGTCGTTGCGGCGCGCCAGCGGCGACACCTCGAAGGGATACTGGGTGATGAAGGTCGGCTGTTCCAGCAGGTGCTCGACCAGTTCCTCGAAGATCATCACCTGCAGCTTGCCCAGACCCTCATGGCCCAGCACCTTGGCACCGGCCTTCTTCGCGATCTCCCGCGCACGGTCGATGTCGCGCAGATCATCGGCGCTGATATCCGGGTTGTACTTGAGGATGGAATCGAACACGGTCAGACGGGCAAAGGGCTCGCCGAAGTGGAACACCTTGTCGCCGTAGGGCACATCGGTAGTGCCGAGCACGGCTTGGGCCAATTCGCGGAACAGCTCCTCGGTCAGGTCCATGTTGTCCTGATAATCGGCGTAGGCCCAGTAGAACTCGAGCATGGTGAACTCGGGATTGTGCCGGGTGGAGACGCCTTCGTTACGGAAGTTGCGGTTGATCTCGAAGACCTTCTCGAAGCCACCGACCACCAGCCGCTTGAGATACAGCTCCGGGGCGATGCGCAGGTACATGGGCAGATCCAGCGCATTGTGGTGGGTCTCGAAGGGCTTGGCCGCCGCGCCGCCGGGGATGGTCTGCAGCATCGGCGTTTCCACTTCGAGAAAGCCGCGCTCGTTGAGGAACTGACGGATATGCGAGATGACTTTCGAGCGCACGCGGAAGGTGTCGCGCACGTCCTCGTTGACGATCAGGTCGACATAGCGCTGACGGTAGCGCTGCTCGGTGTCGGTCAGGCCGTGGTGCTTGTCCGGCAGTGGACGCAGGGACTTGGTCAGCAGCTTGACGGCAGTCATGTGCACGTACAGGTCGCCCTTGCCGGAGCGGGCCAGGGTGCCCTCGGCGGCGATGATGTCGCCCAGATCCCAGCTCTTGATCGCCTCCAGGGTCTCGGCGGGCAGGCCCTTGCGGTCGACGTAGACCTGAATGCGCCCGCTCATGTCCTGGATCACCATGAAGGCGCCACGATTGAGCATGATGCGACCGGCGACCTTGACCGGGATGGCGGACTCGGCCAGCTGTTCCTTGCTGCTGTCGGCATATTGCTGCTGCAGATCGCCTGCCAGACTGTCGCGGCGGAAGTCGTTGGGGAAGGCCTGGCCCCTGGCCCGTTCAGCGGCAAGTTTTTCCTTGCGCAGGGCAATCAGGCGGTTCTATTCCTCTTGCAGGGCGTGCTCATTCAGCGGTTGTTCGCTCATCTCGGTATCCTGGTAAATCAATTCGGTGGTGGTGCCGGTCGGGCTGGGGTACACAGGGCCGTTACAGGCCCTGTTTCAGACTGGCTTCAAGAAACTCGTTGATATCGCCATCCAGCACGCCATCACAGTCGCTTTCCTCGATGCCGGTGCGTAGATCCTTGATCCGCGACTGGTCGAGGACGTAGGAGCGGATCTGATGGCCCCAGCCGATATCCGACTTGCTGTCTTCCTGGGCCTGGGAGGCGGCGGTGCGCTTCTGCATTTCCAGTTCGTACAGCTTGGCCCGCAGCATCTTCATCGCGGTGTCGCGGTTGGCGTGCTGGGAGCGCTCGTTCTGACAGCTGACCACGGTGTTGGTCGGGATGTGGGTGATCCGCACCGCCGAGTCGGTGGTGTTGACGTGCTGACCACCGGCACCAGAGGAGCGGTAGGTGTCAGTACGCAGGTCCGCCGGGTTGATATCGATCTCGATATTGTCATCGATCTCCGGCGAGACGAACACCGCAGTAAAGGAGGTGTGGCGACGGTTGCCCGAGTCGTAGGGACTCTTGCGCACCAGCCGGTGCACGCCGATCTCGGTGCGCAGCCAGCCGTAGGCGTAGGGGCCCTTGACGTGAATGGTCGCGCCCTTGATACCGGCCACTTCACCGGCGGTCAGCTCCATGATGGTGGCTTCGAAGCCGTTATGGTCGGCCCAGCGCAGGTACATGCGCAGCAGCATATTGGCCCAGTCCTGGGCTTCGGTGCCGCCGGAACCGGCCTGGATATCCAGATAGGCGTTGTTCTCATCCATCTCGCCGCTGAACATGCGACGGAATTCCAGTGCTTCGAGGCGGGTCTGCAGGCCTTCCAGCTCACTGACCACATCGGCCACGGCACCCTCGTCATCTTCCTCGACGGCCATTTCCAGCAGGTCTGCCGCATCGGCCAGTCCACTGCTCATGTCATCCAGAGTGCCGACGATTTCCGCCAGAGAGGCCCGCTCCCGGCCCAGGTTCTGCGCGCGCTCGGGTTCGTTCCAGACGTTGGGGTCTTCCAGCTCGCGCTCTACTTCGGTCAGCCGATCACGTTTGTGATCGTAGTCAAAGATACCCCCTGATGGTCTCGGAGCGGCCACGCAGATCTTTGATGGTGTTCAGAATCGGATTGATTTCCATGATGACAAATCCCGTCAGGAAAAAGGGGCTATTGTAGCGGAAATCATGCCTTCGGTGCAGGGGCCAGCAGGCAATCGGTCGGGGCTCATGCCCCGCCCTGCTCCCTGACGGCTAGCGACTCATGTTCGCGATGCAGTTGCGACCATT
>JAAYHO010000030.1 GCA_012735335.1 Gammaproteobacteria bacterium | reverse complement strand
CGATCTTCCAGGTTGCCGACTACGGCCTGGTTGCCGACCTGTTCGAGGCGGTACCGGAGCTGACTGGCAAGCTGTAAGCGCCAGCTTCATGCGGTAAGCAGACCCCCGGTTCGCCAGAGCCGGGGGTCTTTCTTTTTGGGGTTGGGAGAGGGGGAAAAGGCCGGAAGCCCTCGCCCCATTCTGGTGCACACCCCGGCAATAATGGCCTTTCAGCACCACCGGCGCGCAGCCGCCGGCACCCCTCGCCTTCCGGATCCCGCACACCCCGCAGCCCACCCCATCTGGGCCTGATTCTTGCTGCGCATTGGCCATCATCCATCAGGAAGGACACGCCCCGTGGCTCTGCTCAGTCAACTCATGAATCTACAGGACAGCGAGCGGCACTGGTTGCCCTGGTTCGGGCCGGCCGGCAAGTTGCGCATGGGCTGGGCCTGCTGGCTCAACCAGAACCGTTACGCCCAGCTCGAGGAAATCTTTACCAATCTGTCCACCACAAGGGTGCGCCTGCTGCAGCAGTGGTGCGATAACCAGTGGTCGATGCTGGGCGCCATCGGCAAGTCCCTGGGTACCAGCCCCCAGGCGGTGGACAGCCGACAGCTGCGCGAGCTGAGAAACAAGATGCCGGATGCCACCGAGCTGCTGGTGCTGGACAGCCAGGGGCGGCCTGTCTGCAGCAGCGCCAGCCTGCCGCTGCCGCACAACCTGGACCGGCGCGCGGTCAGCGCCGGCTTGCAGCAGCGCTTTCTCCACGGGCCCTATGTGGACCCGCGCACCCGCGAACTGGGACCGTCCACCTCGAGCTTCCATGACGCCGTGACCCTGATGTTCTACCAGCCACTGGAGGCCGGAGGCTGCCTGTGCGCACGCATCCCCAACGATGTGCTGGGGGATTTGATCCAGCGTGAGGCCGGGCACATCTATCACGAGTCCGGCGACAACTACATCTTCATGGCCGAATCGCGCTTCGACCCGCAGATAGAGCCGGGCCGGGCCCTGTCCCGTTCACGGTTCGAGGACAGCACCTTCAGCCATGGCAGCAACCTCAAGGATGGCATCCCCACCCCCTGGGGCACGGTCAGCGTGCGCGAGCATACCGAGTTCGAGATCCGCTTCACCGATCCGGCCACCGGCCAGCTGCACCCGGGTGTGCGCGAGACCATTGCCCGGGGCGCCAATACCTTTGTCACCTACCCCGGCTATTCGGATTACCGCCACATCCCGGTGATAGGGCGCGGGGTGACCTTCAGCCTCACCGGCTCGCCGGACCGTTGGGGCATGATGTGCGAGGCGGATCTGGAGGAGGTATTCCGCTACCGCTCCCTGAGCTACGACCTGATGAAGCGCTTCCTGCTGGTCATGCTCTGGGTGGCAGGCAGTCAGGCCCTGCTCAGCTGGTACCGGGTCGAGTCCGTCATCGCCATTCTTGCCCAGTTTGCCGTCATCCTGCCCGCCGCCTGGTGGTTCTGGCGGCGCGGCACCCAGCGACTGGCCCGCCGGGTCGGCCGCATGACCGAGATCATCCGCAATATCGCCGAGGGCGAAGGCAATCTGCGCCAGCGGCTGGATACCAGCCGGCTGGTATCCGACGAGACCGGCGAACTGGGCCGCTGGGTCAACAGCTTCATCGATACCCTGGATACCGTGGTTGGCCGGCTCAAGCTCGCCAGTCGTCATGCGCTGACCAACAGCGAGCAGATGCTCAGCTACAACCAGCAGGCCAGCAGCACCGCCGAGGATGTCACCGAAACCATTTCCGGCATGCTGAGCATGATCGAGAGCCAGCTGGAGATGGTCGGCAACGCCTCGGGTACCGCCCGGGAAATGAAGCAGACCCTGGAGCAGGTCATCGGTGCCGCGCGACAGCGGCTGGAAACGGTCAGCGACGGGACGCGGCAGATCCGCGACATCGTCGAGAACTCGGCGCGCAGCGTGCAGCAGCTGGATCTGCGCTCCCAGGAGATTGTCGGCATGGTCTCGCTGATTACCGATATCACCGCCCAGACCAACCTGCTGGCGCTCAATGCCGCCATCGAGGCCGCCCGCGCCGGGGAGCACGGTCGGGGTTTTGCCGTGGTCGCCGCCGAGGTGCGGGCACTGGCCTCGCGCACGGCCAGCGCCGCCGAAGCCATCAGCCGCGGCATCACCTCGATCCGCGATGCCACCCTGGGGGCGGTGGCGCTGATGGAGCAGGGTGTGGCCGATGTGGATGCCCAGCTGCAGCGGGCCGATGAAGCCTCGGACAACACCGCGGTGCTGCAGGACATCCTGGAGAACCTGTTCCAGCTGATCGGCGTGATGGACAGCCAGAACAAGGAACACAGCCGCCAGGCCGGCGAAGTGGCACGCACCACCCAGGCGCTGTCCGGGGTGATCCATACCCTGCGCTACAGCTCCAACCAGGTCAAGGAGACCGCCACGCGCCTGCAGCAGCTGTCTGACGCCTTCCAGGTCAGCTCGGACAAGGTCGTGGCCTGAACCGGCGGGGGCATGGCGCGCCATTCATGCCATGCAGTGCGGTGCGCTGCGCTTGCCGGGCTCCCGTTCCGCGCCGTAGAGTGAGGTATCACTTGTCGGCCGAACGAGGTGCCCATGTCATCATTCAGCTTTGCCACTACCGCCCGGATCCTCTGTGAAACCGGCGCTGCCAGCCGTCTAGCCCAGCTCTGCCGCGAGCGGGACGCGCAACGGGTGCTGATAGTGACCGACCCCGGCATTACCCGGCTGGGGCTGCTGAATGACGCCCTGCCCGACTTCGTCGACCACGGCATGTATGTCGAGGTATTCGATCAGGTGCTGGCCGATCCGCCCGAGGAAGTGGTGCTGGCCGCGGTGCGTCAGGCCCGGGAGATGAACGCCCAGCTGGTGATCGGCTTCGGCGGCGGCAGCTCGATGGACGTGGCCAAGCTGGTCGCCCTGCTCGCCCATCCCCACGCCCACCAGAGTCTGGCCGAGATCTACGGCGTGGACCAGGCCCGCGGCCAGCGGCTGCCGTTGATCCAGGTGCCGACCACCGCCGGCACCGGCTCGGAGGTGACCCAGATCGCCATCATCACCACCGGCGAGACCACCAAGAGCGGCGTGGTGTCCCCCCTGCTGTTGCCGGATCTGGCGGTGCTGGACGCCGAGCTGACCCTGGGACTGCCACCGGCGGTGACCGCCGCGACCGGCATTGACGCCATGGTGCATGCCATCGAGGCCTATACCAGCAAACTGAAGAAGAACCCGCTGTCGGACATGCTGGCCCGGGAGGCACTGCGGCTGCTGGCGGGCAACCTGGACGAGGCGGTACATAACGGCAGCAATCTGCAGGCCCGCCAGGCCATGCTGCTGGGTTCGCTGCTGGCCGGTCAGGCCTTTGCCAATGCCCCGGTGGCGGCGGTGCATGCCCTGGCCTACCCGCTGGGCGGGCACTTCCATATTCCCCATGGCCTGTCCAACGCCCTGGTACTGCCCAGCGTGGTGGCCTTCAATGCTCCGGCGGCCGAATCCCTGTATGCCGAACTGGCGCCGCTGCTGGTGCCCGACTGCCAGCCCGGCGACGCCGCCAGCCTGACCGACCAGCTGATCACTGCCCTGTCCCAGCTCAGCCCGCGCTGCAACCTGCCCAGCCGCCTGCGCGATGCCGGGGTACCGGAGGACAGCCTGGAAATGCTGGCCAGAGACGCCATGCTGCAGCAGCGCCTGCTGGTGAACAACCCGCGGGAGGTGACGGAGGCGGATGCGCTGGCAATCTACCGCCAGGCGTATTGAGTAAATGCATCCGCTGAGGTTTCTGGGAGGTTCGAGCACCAGCTCGTACCTTGGCGGGCGCAGGTTACTCCGCGCATCGAGCTGGTGCTCGACGCTCCCAAGGAAGCTTGCCCTGCGTACGTGACATCAACCCCCACTGGCCGGGATGGAACCCGGCCCTCCATTGGATCTGAGAACCGCAACATGACCACCCGCCCCCAACGCACCGACTACCCCTATCTGCACCCCATCAGCACCCGCTGGCATGACAACGATATCTACGGCCATATCAACAACGTCACCTACTACGCCTTCTTCGACAGCGCGGTGAACAGTTGGCTGATCAACGAGGGTGGGCTGGATATCCACCAGGGCGAGCAGGTGGCCTTTGTGGTCAGCTCCGGCTGTGACTACTTCGCCCCCATCGCCTTTCCCCAGCAGATCGAGATAGGCGTGCGGGTGGCCAAGCTGGGCAACAGCTCGGTGCATTACGAACTGGCGGTGTTCGCCGTGGGCGAGCCCGAGGTCTGTGCCGCCGGGCGCTTCGTACATGTGTTCGTCGAGCGCGCCAGCAACCGCTCCTGCCCGATACCAACCGGACCACGGGCAGCGCTGGAGCGACTGCGGGTCAGCTGATCATTCGAAAGGCCGCTCGTCCCACCAGGGATAGAAGCCCGGGCGATCCTGGCTGGGGCGCAGCTTGAATTCTGGGGTACGTTTTTCCAGGAAGGAGCGCACACCCTCTTTGGCGTCCTCGGACTCACCCATGAAGGCAATCGAGCGCGAATCTATCTTGTGCGCTTCCATCGGGTGATCGGCACCGAGCATGCGCCAGATCATCTGCCGGTTGAGCAGCGCCGACATCGGCGCGGTGTTGTCGGCTATCTCCCGGGCCAGTTCGTAGGCGGCGGGCATCAGCTCATCCGGTTCGTGGATACTGCGTACCAGCCCACCCTTGAGTGCCTCCTCGGCGTCGAACACCCGGCCGGTATAGGCCCACTCCAGCGCCTGTTGCGGACCCACCAAACGTGGCAGGAACCAGCTGGAGCAGGCTTCCATGGTGATACCCCGGCGGGCAAACACGAAGCCGAACTTGGCCTTGGTCGAGGCCAGGCGGATATCCATCGGCAGGGTCATTGTTACGCCCACGCCCACCGCCGCGCCGTTGAAGGCACCGATCACCGGCTTGGTGCATTCGTAGATACGCAGGGATACGGTGCCGCCGCCATCACGCAGATCGGCGCCTTCCGGCTGGTCGGTGCGAGTGTGGCGGTTGAAGGTATCACCGCCCTTCTCCAGATCCGCACCGGCACAGAAGGCCCGGCCAGCGCCGGTGACGATGATGACCTTGACCGCATCATCGGCATCGGCCGCATCAAAGGCGGCAATCAGCTCGCGGCGCATCGGACCGTTGAAGGCGTTCATCCGCTCGGGACGATTGAGGGTCAGGGTGAGGATGCCATCCTCTACCTGGTAATCGAGGGTTTCGAATTGCATGGTGACTCCACGTCATTGTTCTGGATGGAGTCAGTGTAGAAAGCCTAGGCGGTGGCGGCCATTACTCTTGGTGGTTGCTATGGAAGGTCATAGGTGGGGCAGATAAGTCTGCTGGCGTGGCATGGTGGACGAGCTGGTGCTCGTCCTTCCCGGGAAGCACAAGAGGCTCGCCCAGCCTGGGAACGTCGAGCACCAGCTCGATGAGCGGAGTCCGACAGCTGCATTAGCGCATCCGGCACGCTCGCAGGTACGAGTGATGCTCACCCCCCCCGGGAAGGCGTAGCGCAGGTGCGCTACCCCCCAGCAGCAACACGATGCGACTAGTCGACCCGTTCGAACTTCAGATCCCACACCCCATGCCCCAGCCGTTCACCGCGCTTCTCGAACTTGGTGATCGGCCGCTCGTCCGGGCGCGGGATATAGGTGCTGTCGGCTGCCTGATTGCGATAACCCGGCGCGGCGTTCATCACCTCGAGCATCTGCTCGGCGTAATGCTCCCAGTCGGTGGCCATGTGCAGCACACCGCCGACCTTCAGCTTGCGCCGTACCAGCTCGGCAAACGCCGGTTGCACGATGCGCCGTTTGTTGTGCTTCTTCTTGTGCCAGGGATCGGGGAAGAACAGCAGCAGACGGTCGAGGCTGGCGTCGGGAATGGCCTGATTCAGCACTTCGATGGCGTCGCAGTCATACACCCGCAGGTTGTTCAGACCGGCATTGAGTACGCCATTGAGCAGCGCGCCGACACCGGGGCGGTGCACTTCAATCCCGATGAAGTCCTGCTCCGGCGCGGCCTGGGCCATCTCCAGCAGGGAATGCCCCATGCCGAAACCGATCTCCAGAGTGCGCGGCGCCTGACGACCGAACACCTTGTCCAGATCCAGCAGGCCATCGGCCAGATTCAGGCCGAACAGCGGCCAGCCCTTCTCCACTCCGCGCTGCTGGCCTTCGGTCATGCGCCCGGCGCGCATCACGAAGCTGCGAATGGCGCGGCGCGGCTGTCCTTCGGTTTGCGGCGGCTGATCCAGCGGCTTGTCACTCACGTCATTCATTTCCGACAAAGGTACCTTCCCAGGGTGAAGAGGCAGCGGCATACAGTCGGCGCGGCATGCGGCCGGCCAGATAGGCACCACGGCCAGCCAATACGGCATGCTTCATGGCTTCAGCCATCAGCACCGGCTTCTGCGCTCCGGCAATCGCGGTGTTCATCAGGACCCCGGCGCAACCCAGCTCCATGGCAATGGTCGCATCCGAGGCGGTGCCGACACCGGCATCGACCAGAATCGGCACGGTCGCTTCTTCCAGAATGATGCGCAGGTTGTAGGGGTTGCAGATGCCCAGACCCGAGCCGATCAGACCGGCCAGCGGCATCACCGCCACACAGCCGATCTCGGCCAGCTGACGGGCAATGATCGGATCGTCACTGGTGTAGACCATGACGTCGAAACCTTCCTTGACCAGCACTTCGGCGGCCTTGATGGTTTCCACCACGTTGGGGAACAGGGTCTTCTGGTCAGCCAGCACCTCCAGCTTGACCAGATTGCGCCCGTCCAACAACTCGCGGGCCAGACGGCAGGTACGCACTGCATCCTCAGCGGTAAAACAGCCAGCAGTATTGGGCAATATGGTGTAACGGTCCAGTGGCACCACGTCGAGCAGATTGGGCTCGTCAGGGTTCTGGCCGATATTGGTACGGCGGATGGCTACGGTGACGATCTCGGCGCCTGAGGCCTCGATTGCCTGCCGGGTTTCTTCCATGTCCTTGTATTTGCCGGTGCCCACCAACAGGCGGGAACGGTAACGCACGCCAGCAATTTCCAGGGCGTCTTGTTGTATCTGTGTCATGGTCTTCTCCGCAGGGCCAGAGCGGGGCTGCGTCTGTCGCGCTAGCCGCCACCAATGGCGTGGACGATCTCGACTCGGTCACCGTCGTTCAGACGTGTGTCGGCATACTGGCTACGCGGCACTATCTCCAGATTCAGCTCGATGGCCAGTCGCTTGCCGGTCAATCCCAGCTGCTCGACCAGTTCGGCCAGGCTGATGGAGGAATCGAGGGGATGGGCTTCGCCATTCAACTTGATCTGCATGAAACAACTCGATGAGGGGTGAATCGGTCGGTAATGATAGCGTGAAATGGGTAGGGCTGACTATTTTACAGTCAGCGCAGCCACGCCAAAACACACCCAGCCCAGCAAAAAACACAGCCCACCCATGGGCGTGACCATGCCCACGCGCCAGCCGGCCAGGGCCATCAGATAAAGGCTGCCGGAGAACAGCAGTATGCCCAGCACGAACAGACCACCGGACGCCTTGAACAACGGACTGTCGGGCTGGCGCAGCAACAACAGACCGACGCCGATCAGCGCAGCGGTGTGCCACAGCTGGTACTGCACGCCGGTCTGGAACACCGACAGCATGCCCTCTGGCAAGCGGCTACGCAGACCATGGGCGGCGAAGGCACCCAGCGCCACGCCGGTGAAACCACTCAGTGCTGCCAGCAACAGAAAGACCCTGGCCATCAAAACCTCTCCCCGGATGTTTATACTACGGCGGATTCTACACCAGCCCACGCAACCGGTAGACAGGCCCACCGTGAAGAGCATTCTGCGCAAGACCCTCAAATGGCTACTGATACTGCTGCTGATCAGCCTGCTGCCGGTGATCCTGCTGCGCTGGGTACCGGTGCCCGGTTCCATGCTGATGGTCGAGCGCTGGCTGCAGAGCGGTGACCAGCCCTTCGAACTGCAGCACCGCTGGACGCCCTACGAACAGCTGCCGGACAGCCTGAAGATGGCAGTCATCGCCGCCGAGGATCAGCGCTTTGCCGAGCACCACGGCTTCGACCTCAAGGCCATCCGCGCCGCGATACGTCACAATGAGCGCGGCGGCAGCCTGCGCGGTGCCAGCACCCTGAGCCAGCAGGTGGCCAAGAATCTGTTTCTCTGGTCCGGGCGCAGCTGGCCGCGCAAGGGACTGGAAGCCTGGTTCACTCTGGCGCTGGAAACCCTGTGGCCCAAGCAGCGGATTCTTGAGGTCTATCTGAATATTGTCGAATGGGATGAGGGGGTATTCGGAGCGGCGGCGGCAGCACAGCATCATTTTGGCGTAGCGCCGGGCGTGCTGTCCGACCAACAGGCCGCACAACTGGCTGCGGTCCTACCCAATCCACGACGCTGGAGCGCCGCCAGCCCACCACCCCAGGCGCTGCAGCGCAGCCAGTGGATCCGTCAGCAGAGCCGGCAACTGGGCGGTGCGCATTATCTGCGGCAGATGGAGAAAGGCGGAGAGTGGCCGCAGTGGCTACGGCTGAAGTACTGGCAAGACAAGGTAGCGGAATAGCTGGGGTTGGCGAGCCGCGCTCGCCGACGGAGTGGCCCGCTGGCATGGTACAGAAACGGCGGGGCCGCTGAATCAGCGGCCCCGTGCATGCCTCAAGCGGCTTTTTTCGCAGCTTTTTTCAGGCTCTTGATCTTCTTCTCGTGCTTCTCGACCTTGGCTTCGCGGGCCTTGATCTCCTGCTTGATGGATTTGACCTTCTTGTCAACTTTCTTGTCGGCTACTTT
>JAAYHO010000261.1 GCA_012735335.1 Gammaproteobacteria bacterium | reverse complement strand
TCATTGCGAGGAGCGTAGCGACGCGGCAATCCATGGGCCCCGAGCCACCGCACAATGGATTGCCACGGGCCTGCGGCCCTCGCAATGACGATGCAGGATATATCACAACAAGGAGCTGACACCCCACTCTCCTCACAATGACGAAGGGAAGATGAGCTCGCAATTCAGGTAACAACAAAAAACCCGGCGCCAGGCCGGGTTTTCTGTTACTGACAACAGCGCTGCTTACTGCACTTCCACCGCCAGGCTGTCGGCGATCTTCTTCTGCCAGATCTGCGGGCCGGTGATGTGTACCGACTCGCCGCTGCTGTCCACCGCCACGGTCACCGGCATGTCCTGCACGTCGAACTCGTAGATGGCTTCCATACCCAGGTCTTCGAAGGCTACCACGCGGGCTTTCTTCACGGCCTGGGACACCAGGTAGGCAGCACCGCCGACGGCCATCAGGTAGACCGCCTTGTGGTCGCGGATCGCGTCGATGGCGATCGGGCCACGCTCGGACTTGCCGATCATGCCCAGCAGACCGGTCTGTTCCAGGATCTGGCGGGTGAACTTGTCCATCCGGGTGGCGGTGGTCGGGCCAGCCGGGCCGACTGCTTCGTCGCGTACCGGATCAACCGGCCCGACGTAGTAGATCACCCGGCCTTTGAGGTCCACCGGCAGCTGTTCGCCCTTGTTCAGCATGTCGACCATGCGCTTGTGCGCGGCGTCGCGGCCGGTGAGCATCTTGCCGGACAGCAGTACGGTTTCACCGGTCTTCCAGGTCTGCACTTCTTCCGGAGTCAGGGTGTCCAGGTTGGCGCGGCGTACGCCGCTGCCGACTTCCCAGGTGATATCCGGGTAGGCATCCATGGGCGGCGGAGCCAGTTCCGCCGGGCCGCTGCCATCCAGCACGAAGTGTGCGTGGCGGGTGGCGGCGCAGTTGGGGATCATGCACACCGGCAGGCTGGCGGCGTGGGTCGGGTAGTCCTTGATCTTGATATCCAGCACCGTGGTCAGGCCACCCAGGCCCTGGGCGCCGATGCCCAGTGCGTTGACCTTGTCCATGATTTCCAGACGCAGTTCCTCGACCCGGTTCTGCGGGCCGCGCTGGCGCAGCTCATGGATATCGATCGGGTCCATCAGCGATTCCTTGGCCAGTACCGCGGCCTTTTCCGCAGTACCGCCGATACCGATGCCGAGCATGCCCGGCGGGCACCAGCCGGCACCCATGGTCGGAACCGTGTTCACCACCCAGTCAACGATGGAGTCGGAGGGGTTGAGCATGACCATCTTCGATTTGTTTTCCGAGCCGCCACCCTTGGCTGCGACCTGAAAGTCGATGGTGTCACCAGGCACCATTTGATAGTGGATAACCGCCGGGGTATTGTCACGGGTATTGATGCGCTTGCCCGCCGGGTCGGCCAGGATGGAGGCGCGCAACACGTTTTCAGGCAGTTGATAGGCGCGGCGGACACCCTCGTTGATCATGTCATCCAGGCTCATGGTGGCACCGTCCCAGCGCACGTTCATGCCAACTTTTACGAACACCGTGACGATACCGGTGTCTTGACAGATGGGGCGGTGGCCGGTGGCGCACATGCGCGAGTTGATCAGGATCTGCGCCATGGCGTCGCGCGCAGCCGGTGACTCCTCACGCTGGTAGGCCTGATGCACCGCCTGAATGAAGTCGACCGGGTGATAGTAGGAGATATATTGCAACGCATCGGCAACGCTCTGGATCACATCATCTCGCTTGATTACGGCCATTCTCGGACAGGCTCCTCTATATAGACTGACTGACCGCAGGAATACCGATGCAACAGGCAAGGCGGCCAGATTCACGGAATGCTTGGGCGGATTGCAACCCCGGCAGACAAAGCAGGCCAGAGATTATACCTGAGCTGGCAAGCCGGGGTCAGC
>JAAYHO010000260.1 GCA_012735335.1 Gammaproteobacteria bacterium | reverse complement strand
GGCAATCCAGTGCGTGCGATGGCTTCAAGGCCCATGGATTGCCGCGTCGCTGCGCTCCTCGCAATGACGGAGGAGGGTGGCAGCGCGATTCCCTAGCGTACACTCCCTCCACGTAATGACGGGGTGGCCAGCAGCGCCGTTCCCTACCGTGCATACCCCCAACCGTCATTGCGAGCGAAGCGCGGCAATCCAGTGCGTGCGATGGCTTCAAGGCCCGGGGATTAGCGCGCCGCTGCGCTCATTCGCAATGACGGGGCAGCAGATTCTGGCAGTTGGCTGTCTTGCCCGGCTGCTCGGCACATTGGCGTGCTTTCAGCGCCGCGGACTTGCAGCCCAGCAACTCCAACCCTGTCGCCAGATTATTCCATCCCGGCTGAAACTCCGGGAAGTCATTGACCAGACGCTGAAATTCCTCCACGGCAGTCTGTCGTTGATCCATCGCCCATAGCGTATTGGCCAGCCCGAAGCGGGCGGTGGGTTGGTCGGGCCATTGCCGGGTTGCGCTCTGGTAGCTGCGCAGGGCGCTGTCCAGTCGGCTGGTCTGTTCCAGGTCGCTGGCGGCGCGCAGGTAGCTCAGGGGCTGGGCGGTGGCCGGTAGCTGCCCCGGCGGCAGCACCACCCTAGCCCAGTAGTCGGCACGGCTCCAGGTGCGCATGAACAGCGCAAAGGGCTCACGCTGGGCCTTATTCAGGCCGCTGTGCACTATCATCTGCTGATTCGGCAGGTCATACCCCACCACCACCGCGTAATGCCACTGCGGATACCAGTCAAAGGCCAGATTCTGCATCACCAGCACCGGATTACCGGCGTCCAGTTCAGCCAGCACGGCTTCCAGCTTCTTCTCCAACGGATACACCAGCAGGTCGCGTTCCCGTGCAGCGGCGACCATCTCCACCTGCAGGGTGCCCTTGCGTTCGGGCAGGTACACGCGGTCCTTCAGGTTGTCCGGTGAGGCCGCCACACCCCGGTGGTTGAGCACCATGGCCAGCGAGGCCGGGCCGCACTGGTATTCATCCTGGGCGTGAAAGGGTACATCCGCCAACAGCACCTGCGCGGGCAGATGAGTCAGGCTGGTGGGGTCGGGGAGAATGGGGGCTCGCCCGGCGCAGGCTGACAGCAGAACGGTCAGCCCGAGCAGGGCGGCGCAGCGCAGCAGACTGCTCAACGCTTAACGGTTGATGCAGTTGACGAAGCGGAAGATGTTGGTGGCACAGAGCATGTCGGTGATGATGAAGATCACCAGGAACAGCACAATGATGCCGACCACACCGGCCGCTGCCGGAGCCTCATCCAGTTGCGCATTGAAGTGGGCCAGTTCCTCGGCGGTCAGGCTGTTGATGCGCTGTTCCACCTGTTCGGGAGATACCCCCATGCTGGCCAGCTTTTCCTGTACAGCCTCATCGTCGAGCATGGCCTTGAGCTGGTCACGGTCAACGCTCAGTTGCTCCTGGGCAATCACCTCATGGGTCGCCGTCATCGCGGCCTGTGAAGCCTGAACGTGCAGGCTCACCATGCTGGTGAGGGTGAACAGCACCGCCATGAACATGGCCAGGTAGCGTCGGGCAGTGGAAGTGTGCTTCATGTGTGATACTCCTGATTCCGGGGCGGAGGTTGGTATTGTTGTCTATCTACGATACTGACACTCCTGTGACCACAGACCGTCGAGCCGGTTCCGGAATCACCAGCCGAGACGGTCCCGCAGCTGATAGTACCAGGCACCCAATGCGGTAAAGGGCACCCGGAACAGACGTCCGCCGGGGAAAGGATAATGGGGCAGGGCAGCGAAGGCGTCGAAGCGTTCCGCCTGACCACGAATCGCCTCGGCCAGTACCTTGCCCGCCACATGGGTATAGGTGACGCCGTGGCCACTGCAGCCCTGGGAGTAATAGATATTGCTGCCCAGTCGACCGACCTGGGGCAGGCGTGACAGGGTCAGCAGGAAGTTGCCGGTCCAGGCGTAGTCGATCTTCACCTCCCGCAACTGGGGGAAGGTCTTGATCAGGTTGGGCCGGATCAGCGCCTCGATATCCGCCGGATCGCGGGCACCGTAGACCACGCCACCGCCGAAGATCATGCGCTTGTCGGCGGACAGGCGATAGTAGTCCAGCAGATAGTTGCAGTCCTCCACGCAGTAGTTCTGCGGTAGTAGCGAGTGGGCCAGCTCGTCGCCCAGCGGTGCGGTGGCGACCACCTGGGTACCGCAGGGCATGGACTTGGCCGCCAGTGCAGGCAGCAGGTCGCCGAGGTAGGCGTTGCCAGCGACCACCACAAAGCGCGCAGTGACCTGACCCTGTTCGGTATAAACAACAGGGCGATCGCCCTGCTGCACCCGAATCGCCGCCGATTGCTCATGGATGATACCGCCCAGCGACTCTACCGCAGCCGCCTGCCCGAGCACCAGATTCAGCGGGTGAATGTGTCCGCCGCCATGGTCCAGCGCACCGCCCACATACAGATCGGTATTCACTACCCCACGGATGCCCGCTGCATCCAGCAGCTCGACCTGAGTGTAGCCGTAGCGCGCCCAGAGCTTCTGCTGTTCTTCCAGCTGGCGCAGCTGCTTGCTGTTCACTGCGCCGAAGACGCCACCATCCTTGAGGTCGCAGTCGATCCCGTACTGCTGCACCCGCTCACGGATGATACGGCCGCCCTCGAAGGCCATCGCGCCGAGCAATCGGGCCTGCTCCGGATCGACCTGCTTTTCCACCACATCCAGGTCCCGGCTGTAGCTGTTGACGATCTGTCCGCCGTTACGCCCGGAAGCGCCGAAGCCGACCCTGGCCGCCTCCAGCACCGTCACCCGGAAGCCCTGTTCGGCGAGGAACAGCGCGGTGGAGATGCCGGTATAGCCCGCGCCGATCACGCAGATATCGGTTTCATGGGCACCCTGCAGAGCAGGGTGTGGTGGGGTGGGATTGGCCGAGGCGGCGTAATAGGAAAGCGGGTAGGGCGTATGACTCATGCTGCGCACCTCGTTTGTTATTTTTTACATTGCCTGCATGCTACCCCGAGGCTGGGTGCAGCGCCAGAGGGGATGGAGGGCCCTCCCGTTAACGTGCGGCTTTTGGCAACCCCCGGGTCAGCAGTATGCACAGCATGGAAAAGCCGAGCATGATGGCAATCATGTGGAAGGCGTCGTTGTAGGCCATGATCTGTGCCTGCTGGCGCACCTGGGCGTCGAGCAGGCGCAGGGCTGCTTCGCTGCTGCCCAGTTGCTCGGTAAGCAGCGCCAGACGTTCGCTGGCGGCGGGGTTGCCGATGCTGACGTGGCTGCGCAGGATATCGAAATACCAGGCTGCGCGGCTGTCCAGAATGGTCGCCAGAACGGCAATGCCGATTGCCCCGCCCAGGTTGCGCAGGATGTTGTACAGGCTGGAAGCCGAGCCCGCCTGGGACGGCGGAATCATCGCCGTGGCAATGATCGACATGGGCACCAGTACCATCGGCTGACCCAGCGCACGGACAATCTGAATGGCAATGAACTGATCGCCGGCAAAATCCGGGTTCAGCGAACCGCTCAAATAGCTGCCCGTGGCAAACAGCAGAAAGCCGGTGGCACAGATGAAGCGCGCATCAATATGGCGCATCAGCACCGGGATCAGCGGAATCAAAAACAGCTGCGGCAGGCCCAGCCACATGATCACCTGACCTATCTGCAGAGCGTTGTAACCCTGGATCTGCGCCAGATACACCGGCAGCACGAATACCGTGCCATACAGGCCCACGCCCAGGCCGATATTGGCCAGACTGCCGAGCAGG
Organism: Gammaproteobacteria bacterium; assembly: GCA_012735335.1. Classification (GTDB taxonomy): domain Bacteria; phylum Pseudomonadota; class Gammaproteobacteria; order Pseudomonadales; family Pseudomonadaceae; genus Halopseudomonas. The sequence continues at coordinate 2,247 of JAAYHO010000260.1, read as the reverse complement.
AAGTTGCGCTCCTTGAGCAGCCGCAGGTTGACCAGATGGTTGTCCCGGGACAGCTGCAGAATCACGAAACAGGCCAGACTGATCAGCGCTATACTGCCCAGCGTGACGATATAGGAGGACTCCAGCCAGTCTTCCCGGTGCCCTTCTTCGAGAAAGATCTGCAGGCAGCCCAGGCCGATGGCCATGGTCACGATACCCGCATAGTCGCCCTTGCCCAGCAGCTCCCAGCGCGGCTCGCTCTTGTCCAGCCCGTACATCAACCCCAGGGTCATCAGAATGCCAGGGATCACGTTGATATAGAAGATCCATTCCCAGCCGAAGTTCTCGGTCAACCAGCCGCCGATGGTCGGCCCGATGGAGGGGGCAAAGGTGGCGGTGATGGCGAACAGTGCCATGCCCTTGGGCCGCACCTCCAGCGGCAGCTTGGTCAGGACCAGCGAGAAGGCGAAGGGGATCAGCGCACCCCCGGCCAGCCCCTGCAGCACGCGGAACACGATCATGCTCTGCAGGCTCCAGGCCATGGAGCAGAGCAGCGAGGCAATCACGAACAGCACCGAGATGCTCACCGCAAAGCGCCGCGGCGACAGCACCATGGCCAGCCAGGCGGCCAGCGGAATGATGATGATCTCCGCCACCAGATAGGAGGTGGAGATCCACGAGCCTTCCTCGATGGTTGCTGACAGTGCGCCCTGGATATCCTTGAGCGAGGAGTTGATGATCTGGATATCCAGAATCGCCATGAAGGCACCGAGAATGGCGCTGAGAATGGCGATCCAGTCGCGTCGCGTGGGTGGCGGTATATGGCCCGGTGCGAGCGTATCAGTCACGCAGATCGACCTTGACGCTGACCGACATGCCCGGACGCACCACCTGACTCAGCGGATGATCGTTATCGATCGCCACCTTGATCGGGATGCGCTGTACCACCTTGGTGAAGTTGCCGGTGGCGTTGTCCGGCGGCAGCAGGCTGAACTGCGCGCCGGAGGCGGGGAACAGGCTGTCGATATGACCTTGCACTGGCTGATCATCGAAGGCATCGAACACCAGCGTCACCGCCTGACCCTTGCGCATGCGCTTGATCTGGGTTTCCTTGAAGTTGGCCTGCACCCACAGATCCCGGCCCGGCACCAGTGCCAGCAGATGATCACCGGGCTGCACGTTCAGCCCCACGCGCACGCTGCGCTGGCCGACACGGCCGGGCACCGGAGCGCGGATTTCGGTGCGCGACAGGGCAATCTCGGCACTGGTCACCGCACTCTCGGCGGCCTGGATCAGCGCGGCCAGCCGGTCGATATCGGCACTCAGGGTGTCCTTGCTGAGAATCTGCGTCTGCAACTCCGCCTGCGCACCGCGTACCTGGGCCTTGGCCACATCCAGCTGGGCGCGGAAGTTGCTCAACTGCTCCTCCGAGGCGTAGCCAGACTGGCGCAGCGGCAGAATCCGCTGGATATCCAGCTCGATGCGACGCTGCTCGGCCTTGCGTGCCTCCACCGCCGCCCGGGCGGCTTCAATCATGCTGTCCTGACGCTTGAGCTGGGCCTGGGCCTGCAGGTGTTCCGCCTGCCGGGTGGCCAGATTGGCGCGGGCCTGGGCCAGTGCGGTGGTGAAGTCGCGGTCGTCCAGTCGCACCAGCAGATCACCGGTCTCGACGGTCTGGTTGTCGGTCACCAGTACCTCGGTCACCTGCGCGGCCAGCTGGCTGGTCACCCGGGTAATGTCGCCATGGACATAGGCGTTATCGGTCGTCTGGTAGTGTCGGCCGACCAACCACCAGTGGGCAAACAGGCCGGCGGCGATCACCGCGACCAGCAACATGAGAATGAACAGGCGGTTACGAACCCGGGCCGGCATGTTTTTATCCTTGTTAGTTATGCGCTTCTAGTGAGCTCAATCACTCTACCACTGTTCCCCTGCGACCCAATGGCGCTAGAATCTGGAAACTTTGTTGCACTCAGGGAACAGTTTGATGGGATTGGATGACGCACTTATCTTCACCCGGGTGGTGGAGTGCCACAGCTTTACCAGCGCTGCCACCACACTGGGCATGCAGAAGTCCACGGTCAGCCGCCGTCTGGCCCAGCTGGAAGAGCGCCTCGGTGTGCGCCTGCTCAACCGTACCACCCGCAAGCTGCGGTTGACCGAGGTCGGACAGGCCTACTACGAGCGCTGCCGCCAGATCATGCAGGAGTTTGCCGAGGCCGAAGAGGCCATCATGCAGCTGCAGAGCGAGCCGACCGGGTTGTTGCG
>JAAYHO010000259.1 GCA_012735335.1 Gammaproteobacteria bacterium | reverse complement strand
GGTCATGATCAACTGGTGCGGGGAGAAGCGTCCGGCGGCGCCCTTGTCACGCAGGGCCAGGCGCTGCTGCACGCCGAAGCGGTGCTGTTCGTCGATGATCGCCAGCCCCAGATTGTGGAATTTCACCTCGTCCTGAAACAGCGCATGGGTGCCCACCACCATGGCCGCTTCGCCGGTGGCGATCATCTGCAGCTGGTTGCTGCGAGCCTTGCCCTTGAGCTTGCCGGCCATCCAGGCCACCGAGATGCCCAGCGGGGCAAACCAGCGCTGGAAGTTGTTGAAGTGCTGTTCGGCAAGGATCTCGGTGGGGGCCATCAGCGCCACCTGCCAGCCCGCTTCCAGCGCCTGCAACGCGGCCAGTGCCGCCACCACCGTCTTGCCCGCACCGACATCGCCCTGCACCAGCCGCAGCATGGGTTTGTCCTGCTGCAGATCGAGGCGGATCTCGTCGGCGACCCGCTGCTGGGCGCCGGTCAGCGGAAAGCCCAGCTGCCCGGTATACAGCCGGGCCAGCTCACCGCTGGCCTGCATTACCGGCGCGCTGAACGAGCGCAACTCGGCGCGCAGGCGCAGCATGGTCAACTGGTGGGCCAGCAGTTCCTCGAAGGCCAGCCGGTGCTGGGCCCAGTGACGGCCCTCTTCCAGCGCCTGCAGGTCCACATCCGGTGGCGGACGGTGCAGGGTGCGGATGGCCTCGCGCAGGGGCGGCAGCCGGTAGTCGTCGATCAGCTCGGCTGGCAGCAGCTCCGGCAGGGTGTTGCCCTGTTCCAGCCAGCCCAGTGCCGCTTCCGCCAGATTGCGCAGACGTTGCTGGGACAGTCCTTCGGTGGCCGGGTAGATGGGGGTCAGGGTGGTATCCACCGGGGCGGTCTGTGGTTTATCCAGGCTCTGCAGCTCCGGGTGATAGATCTCCAGGCCGGAGGCACCGGGGCGCACTTCACCATAGCAACGCCAGTGGCTGCCCTTCTGCAGGTTGCTCTTGAGTGCGGCGCTGAAGTAGTAGAAGCGCAGGCTCAGGGTGCCGCTGCCGTCCTGGATGCGGCACAGCAGGCTGCGCCGTCGGCCCATGACCACATCGGCGGCCAGCACCACGCCCTCGATCACCGCATCCAGCCCCGGGCGCAGGGCGCCGATGGGGGTGATGCGGGTGCGGTCCTGATAGCGCAGTGGCAGATGGAACAGCAGGTCCTCCACGCAGCGCAGGCCGAGGCGGCTGAGCTTGTCTTCCAGCGCCGGGCCGATTCCCTTGAGCACCGTCAGTGACGTGTGTTCAGGCGCTGCGTGCATGTTCAGCCCTTGTCTGACGGGGTGCCGATCGAGCACAGACGGATCGAGTCACAGAGAATATCCACCGCCTTGGGCCGGGGGAAGCTGGCCCGCCAGGCGATGGCCACGGTACGGAAGGGCACCGGTGACTGGAAGGGTTTGGTGATCAGCAGCTCGGAGCTGTAATAGCGGTCATCGGCGGCGGACATCGGCAATACCGTCATGCCCATGCCCGAGGCGACCATATGGCGGATGGTTTCCAGCGAGCTGGACTCGATGGTGGTGTGCTTGGCCTGGTCCTCGGTGCGGCGGGTGGTGGGGCAGGCTTCCAGCACCTGATCGCGGAAGCAGTGGCCCTCACCGAGCAGCAGCAGGCGGTTGTCGTCCAGGTCTTCCAGCGACACATGGCTGCGTTCGGCCCAGGGATGATCCGCTGGAATCAGCAGGCTGAAGGGCTCGTCATACAGCGGTTTGGTCAGAATGTCCGGCTCATTGAAGGGCAGCGCGATGATGATGGCGTCGAGTTCCCCATTGCGCAGCTTGTCGCGCAGGTTGTGGGTGTAATCCTCTTCGATATACAGCGGCATCTCCGGGGCGACCCGGTGCAGCTGCGGGATCAGATGGGGGAACAGGTAGGGCCCGATGGTATAGATGGCACCGACCTTGAGCGGTGCGGACAGCTGGTTCTTGCCCGCAGTGGCCAGCTCGCGGATGGTCATGGCCTCTTCCAGCACCCGTTGTGCCTGGGCGACTATCTTCTCGCCGACCGGAGTCACCCGCACGGCGCTCTTGGTGCGCTCGAACAGCAGCACGCCCAGCTCTTCCTCGAGCTTCTTCACACCCACGCTCAGGGTCGGCTGGGAAACGTGGCAGCGTTCGGCGGCATTACCGAAATGCTGTTCCTGGGCCAGGGTCACTATGTAACGAAGTTCAGTCAGGGTCATGTCGTATACTGCTCACGAAAAATTTTACCCAAGCATAGCGGGTTGACCGATAGAGGAAAACAATCAGGATGAAACATCTGGTTATTGTGGGCTGTGGGGATCTGGGCGTGGCTCTGGGCCAGCGCATGCTGCAGCAGGGATGGCAGGTCAGCGGCCTGCGGCGTGATCCGTCAGCCCTGCCGGAAGGCTTCGGCCGCATCGCTGCCGACCTGACCGAGGCCCAGCGCCCGGCGGACTGGCCCACCCGGGTGGATTATCTGGTCTACTGCCCCGCCGCCGGGCGGCGGGATGCCGAACTCTACCGTCGCCTGTATCTGGAAGGGCTGCAGCATGTGCTGGGTTGGCTGCAGGACGCTCGACACAAGCCGCGCCACCTGCTGCAGGTTTCCAGCACCGCGGTGTACGGTCAGAGCGCCGGGGAGTGGGTGACCGAGAACAGCGCCGCGCTGGCTGACACGCCCACCGCAGCGGTGCTGATCGAGGCCGAGGATGTGGCCCTGCGCAGCGGTCTGCCCGCTTCAGTCGTGCGGCTGGCGGGCATCTACGGGCCGGGCCGCACCCGGCTGATCGAGCAGGTGCGCAACGGTTTGCATGTACCCGCCGAGCCGGAGCAGTTTACCAACCGCATTCACCGCGATGATGCTGCCGGTCTGCTGGCGCACCTGTTGCTGCAGGCTGACCGGGGCGAGCTGCTGGCACCCTGTTATCTGGGCGTGGACGACGAGCCTGCGCCGCTGCATGAGGTGGCGCAGTGGCTGGCGCAACAGCTGGGCGTGGAGCTGCTGAGTGAGGGAGCGGGTGCCAACCGGGTCGGCAGTAAACGCTGCAGCAATGCGCTGGCGCGGGAATCGGGGTGGGAGCCGCAGTATCCGGGGTATCGGGATGGCTATGCGGGTATGCTCGGTCAGTGATAGGTGGGAGCGTCACGCTTCGGGCCCGGGGGCGGCCCTCCCACAGGGGAGGTAGGAGCTGGCGGCAAGGATAGGAACTCAAGGGCAGCAGTAGGAGCGCCGCCCCCGGCGCGAAAGGGCGGGCAGAGCCCGCCCCTCAGGATCAGCCGACGACCAGGATGCCGTCCATCTCTACCGGCACACCCTTGGGCAGGGCGGCCACGCCGATGGCGGCGCGGGCCGGGTAGGGCTGTTCGAAGTAGCGGCCCATGATCTCGTTGACCTTGGCAAAGTCGTTCATGTCAGTGAGGAAGATGTTCAGCTTGACGATGTCCTGCAGTTTGCCACCAGCGGCTTCAGCCACCAGCGCCAGGTTGTCGAATACACGGCAGACCTGGGCTTCAAAGCCCTCAACCACTTCCATGGTCTGCGGGTCCAGCGGGATCTGGCCGGACAGGTAGACGGTGTTGCCCACCTTGATCGCCTGGGAATAGGTACCGATCGCCGCCGGGGCGTGCTCGCTGGTGATGACTTGCTTGTTCATGAAGATCTCCATTGGGTTCAGTTCTTCAAGCGGGTGATCCGTGTTACCCCCTGCAGGGCACGGATGCGCTTGATCAGTTGCGAAAGATGCAGTCGACCACGCACACGCAGCGCCAGCTGCACGACGCTGATCTTGCCGTCACGTTCGTCAACGCTGATCTTGTCGATGCTGGCGTCGGCAACGGTGATACTGGTCGCCAGCTGGGCAATGATGCCGCGCTGATGTTCCAGTTCGACCCGCAGTTCTACGGTAAATTCGCCACTGACGTTCTTGTCCCAGGTAAGATGCAGGATCTTCTCGCTGTTGCCCCGGTGCTCGGCCAGGTTGTTGCACACTTCCTGGTGGATGACCATGCCCTTGCCGGTGGTGATGAAGCCAACGATGGGGTCGCCGGGGATCGGGTTACAACAGCGTGCAAAACTGACCACCATTCCTTCGGTGCCACGGATTGCCAGTGGCGCTTCTTCTGTGCTGGGTTGCTGGGCGGCGGCATCATTTCTGATGACCTCCGCCTCGACCGGCATCTCGTTATTCAGCATGCGGCGGGCAGTGACATAGGCCATGCGATTGCCCAGGCCGATGTCCGCCAGCAGATCTTCCAGGGTGGCCATGCCGTAATCGCGCAGGATGTGCTGGATGCGCTGCTCGGGGATCTGCTCCAGACAGGTGTCGAAGCTGACCAGCACCTTGTCCAGCAGGCGCTCACCCAGGGCGATGGCCTCGGACTGGCGCTGGTGCTTGAGCGCATGGCGGATGTTGCTGCGCGCCTTGCCGGTGGTGACGAAACTCAGCCAGGCCGGGTTCGGTCGGGCCCCGGGGGCGGTGATGATTTCCACCGTCTGGCCGCTTTCCAGCGGTTCGGACAGCGGCGCCAGGCGGCGGTTGATGCGGCAGGCAATGCAGCTGTTGCCGACATCGGTGTGTACCGCGTAGGCGAAGTCCACCGGCGTCGAGCCCTTGGGCAGCTCCATGATGCGGCCCTTGGGCGTGAAGATGTAGACCTCATCGGGGAACAGGTCGATCTTGACGTTCTCGATGAACTCCAGCGAGCTGCCAGCGCACTGCTGCAGTTCCAGCACGCCCTTGAGCCATTGACGGGTGCGGGCATGATTGCCGTTGATCACCTCGTCCTTGGATTTGTACACCCAGTGCGCGGCAATGCCGTTGTTGGCCAGATCTTCCATTTCCTGGGTGCGGATCTGGATCTCGATCGGCACCCCGTGCAGGCCGAACAGGGTGGTATGCAGGGACTGGTAGCCGTTGGCCTTGGGAATCGCGATGTAGTCCTTGAAGCGGCCGGGGAAGGGCTTGTACAGCCCGTGCACGGCGCCGAGGACGCGGTAGCAGGTGTCGACCTTGTCAACGATGATGCGGAAGGCGTAGACATCCATGATCTCGTTGAAGGCGCGGCGCTTCTCGCGCATCTTCTCGTAGATGCTGTACAGATGCTTTTCCCGGCCGATCACCTTGCCCGGCAGGCCTTCCCGCTCCAGGCAGGCCTGCAGCGATTCGAGAATCTGGTTGAGCAGCTCCTTGCGGTTGCCCCGGGCGTCACGTACTGCCTGGGCGATCATCCGCGAGCGCATCGGATACATGGCCTTGAAGCCCAGATCCTCGAACTCGGTACTCAGGTTGTGCATGCCCAGCCGGTTGGCGATGGGGGCATAGATTTCCAGGGTCTCGCGGGAGATGCGACGGCTCTTTTCCGGCTTGAGCGCGCCGAGGGTGCGCATGTTGTGCAGCCGGTCGGCCAGCTTGACCAGGATCACGCGGATATCCTGGGCCATGGCCAGCGCCATCTTCTGGAAGTTCTCGGCCTGGGCTTCGGCCTTGGTCTCGAAGTTCATCTGGGTCAGCTTGCTGACCCCGTCCACCAGATCGGCCACGGTGTCGCCGAACTGGGCGATCAGCGCTTCCTTGGGAATGCCGGTGTCTTCGATCACGTCGTGCAGCATGGCGGCCATCAGGCTCTGATGGTCCATCTGCATTTCCGCGAGGATATTGGCCACCGCCAGCGGGTGGGTGACGTAGGGCTCCCCGCTGCGGCGGGTCTGGCCGTCATGCGCCTGCTCCGCGTAGAAATAGGCGCGGCGTACCAGATTGACCTGATCGGGCTCCAGATAGCTGTCGAGCCGATCAGCGAGTACTTCTATTCCGGACATGCAACCCTCCTGCAGCCTGACGGGCGGGCGATTAGATGCAGATTGCACGGCCATCGTACAGCGTTACTCCGGCAGTTCGGTTTCCAGGGAGTACAGCGGTTCCTGCTGATCCTGCAGGGCTTCTTCCGCCATGATCTCCTCGGTAATCAGACCTTCGGCGATTTCACGCAGGGCAACGACGGTCGGCTTGTCGTTTTCCCATGCTACCTTGGGTTCCTTGCCGCCGGTAGCGATCTGACGCGAACGTTTGGTCGCGAGCATGACCAGCTCAAAGCGGTTGTCTACATTTTCCAGGCAGTCTTCAACTGTGACGCGGGCCATGGCGATACTCCGAAACGGCGAATAAATAAAGAAATCGGGGATGCGTTGAGACAACGCAGGACCTTACAGTTTACCGGCTCAGGCCTCAGTCTGACAACAGGGCGGCCAGTAACGGCTTATAAACTGCCTGCTGGCGGGCCAGGGTCAGACGGTTACCGGCGAGAACGGCCTTGAGCTCGTCCAGCGCAATCTGGAAGTCATCGTTGATGACAATATAGTCATATTCCACGTAATGACTCATTTCCGCAGTGGCCAGCGCCATGCGCGAGGCGATCACTTCCTCGGAATCCTGATCCCGGTTGCGCAGGCGTTCCTGCAGAGCCGCGCGGCTTGGCGGCAGAATGAAGATCGAGCGGGCCTGGGGCAGTGCCCGACGTACCTGCTGGGCACCCTGCCAGTCGATTTCCAGAATCAGGTCATGACCCTG
>JAAYHO010000029.1 GCA_012735335.1 Gammaproteobacteria bacterium | reverse complement strand
TGGGTCAGTCCAGAACGCCACGGGGCCATGACCGGCATCATGAAAACGCAGATTGACTGGATTCCGCTGGCATTGGGCGGCGTGAGGCCAACCCAGGGCAAAACGCTGGCAGTGATGGAGGTCTCGGGCGGGAGTCAGAGTTTCAATGCGGTGAATCAAATGCGCATCCTCGGACGCTGGATGCGGATGATCACCATCCCGAATCAATCTTCAGTACCCAAGGCTTTTACCGAGTTCGATGATGAAGGCCGGATGAAGCCATCACCACTGTATCTGCGCATCGTGGATGTCTGTGAAGAATTGGTGAAGTTCACCTGGCTCACAAGGGGCCGATCCAGCTATCTCACAGATCGTTATTCTGAGCGCGTGGAAACTGCTGAAGCGGTATCCCGACGCGTCAATCAAGGCACTCTCTGAACCACAGGTCGTTTCATGTTGGCACTTGTTATTTTTGCGATCACTCTGGTGCTGGTGATCTGGCAACCCAAAGGGTTGGGTATCGGCTGGAGTGCCCTTGGCGGGGCGCTGGTTGCGTTGCTGCTCGGTGTCGTTCAGTGGACAGATGTCGAAGTGGTCTGGGATATCGTCTGGGATGCGACCTTCACCTTCGTCGCCCTGATCATCATTTCACTGATCCTGGATGCTGCCGGTTTCTTTGCCTGGGCCGCACTGCACGTAGCCCGCTGGGGCAACGGTAGAGGGCACTTGCTGTTTCCCATGATCGTGGTGCTGGGAGCAGTCATCGCTGCTTTTTTTGCCAACGATGGGGCGGCGCTGCTGCTGACGCCCATCGTGATAGCCATTCTGCTGCGGTTGAATTTTTCTCCACCCGCCGCCTTTGCTTTTATCATCGCCACCGGCTTTGTCGCGGACACCACCAGCCTGCCATTGGTGATCTCCAATCTGGTGAACATCGTCAGCGCCAACTACTTCGATATCGGCTTTGACCGTTACGCAGCCGTCATGGTGCCGGTCAATCTGGTTTCGCTAGCCGCTACATTGATCGTACTCTGGCTGGTTTTTGGACGGCAGATTCCCAAGCAGTATTCAGTCACGGTGCTTGATCCGCCCCATTCTGCCATCAAGGATCTACTGGTATTTCGTGCCGCCTTCCCGATCCTGCTGGTATTGCTCATTGCTTATTTCGTCACCGCACCGCTAGGGGTACCCATTTCCCTGGTGACCGGCACCGCAGCGCTCCTGCTGATGGCAGTTGCGGGGCGATGGTGGAGGCAAGGTAACGGCGCTGTGGTCTCCGTAACCAATGCCCTACGTCACGCTCCCTGGCAAATCGTGCTGTTCTCGATTGGCATGTATCTGGTGGTGTATGGCCTGGGTAACGCTGGTCTCACCAACATGGGTGCAACGGCCCTTCAGTGGTTGGCGCAACAAGGTGACTTTGTTGCGACGGTGGGCACCGGTTTCCTGTCAGCCATTGTTGCATCCGTCATGAACAATATGCCGTCCACCCTGGTAGGTGCGCTGGCCATTGACCAAGCGCAGGTCCCGGCAACCACCCAGGAGCTGATGGTCTACGCCAATATCATAGGCAATGATCTGGGTCCGAAATTCACCCCCATTGGCAGCCTGGCGACTCTACTGTGGCTGCATGTTCTGGCCGATAAGGGTTACCGGATCAGCTGGGGGCAATACATGAAAATTGGTCTATTGATTACCCCACCGGTGCTGCTGGCCACCCTCGTGGCACTCGCATGGTGGTTGCCGGTGCTTTCCACTCTGTAGAGTAGTTATTGAACCGCGGCAGATTGAGCCAGTGGACGGCTGTGTTTGCAGACTGGGCGCGCCTTCATACTGCCTGACCTAGCTACCGAGGTAGATGGCAGTGATCTGAACCCGCTCATGTCCCAACTCACGGCTGATGGTCTGACGAGCACGACGGTCTTCTACGCACTGCTTTGGACTTAACTCCGTGACTGATGGTCCACCTGCCGCTGGCGCAGGCCACCCTGTCAGAGCCTCATAGCGGCTCTGCGCGTACTGATGCCGCAGTCCATGCATGCCGCTCAATCCCGCCCTTTTGCACTGGCCATCGTAAACATGCCGCTGCTGGATGTAGTTCTTGTGCGCTGGAATCAATGACCCGCTCCCGGCCAGGCCGTGCGCGGCCTGAAGCGCCTCGCGTTGCTGTGCTGTGGTGATGGGCACGATCCTCTCTCGCCCACCTTTCGTCCACGAACCTTTCAGGACGAGATGATCACCACGATCTGCATAGTGCGGCTGGAACAGCAAAGACTCCTTCCGGCGCAGCCCAAAGGCGGCCTGCAACTGAAGGCTCATTCGTACATATGTATCGGTGACTTGTTCAAGGCTCGATCCCAGCTCACGGGCCTTGCTGATATTGGTCACATAGCGGCGCTCGGCTATGCCAAACTGCGCATTGTCCGCCGGCAGGATACCTGCCTTGCCAACCTTCTCAGCCCACCAGCGCAGGTGAGAGAGGCGGTTCTTGATGGTGCCGGACGACAAGCCTTCCGCTTGCCAGCGATCCATTAGCGCCTGGACATGCTTACCCTTGAGCGATGAGGCCTTCAACTGCCGGAAACCGGCTTCGCGAAGTTGTCGCGCGACCAGCGTCAGCGAACGCATGCGGTCGGCCTGGGTATTGTGGCTGCCGTCGCAGTTGCGCTGGCAGAGCTGCCGCAGGGTGTAGGTCAAGTCGTCCATCTACCGGCCTCCAAGTAAAGCACCGTACTACGTTGTCCTGAAACTCAATGGTTAGTGTTGGTGCCAACTCGCAAACGCGAGATCCCGTTAGGGCAAGGGCATGGCGTTCAGGAGACACCAGAGCCTCGAATGAGGCGTCCGTCTTGCTTCCTGCTGGAAGGCCGGACGGAGGTCGTGCGGGATGAACAAGCTGTAAGCGTCGATGAGTTCTCCTAAGTGACAAGGATGAGAAAAGCAGTGTGGGACAGTGCACCGATGGCGCAGGGAGGGATATACAAGCAGATTGAAGATGGCTCCGCCCATGGGTAGGGCCGGTATGCATCAAGAGCCTGGGCATACCTGGGTAGGTTCCGCCCTGTCGGGCCAGCGCTTGCAGGAACC
>JAAYHO010000258.1 GCA_012735335.1 Gammaproteobacteria bacterium | reverse complement strand
CCGAGACCTCCATCACTGCCAGCGTTTTGCCCTGGGTTGGCCTCACGCCGCCCAATGCCAGCGGAATCCAGTCAATCTGCGTTTTCATGATGCCGGTCATGGCCCCGTGGCGTTCTGGACTGACCCATATCATCCCCTCCGACCACTGGGTAAGCTCGCGCAGCTCCTGCACCTTCGGGTGCTCGGCATCCGCATCGTCCGGCAGGGGCAGGCCGGATGGATTGAAGGTGCGCACCTCGCATCCGTACCAGCGGAGCAGTCGAGCCGCTTCCTCGGAAGCGAGCCGTGAGAAAGACCGCTCGCGTAGGGAGCCGTAGAGCACCAGAATGCGCGGTGGATGGCGAGGGTCATCCGGGTGAGCCAGCGCGTCAATATTGATAGGGTGTAGTTCATCCGGATCAATATTGGGTAAGTCGTCGACAGGACTGGTGCTGCTCATGCTTCCTTCCCATCGTGACGTACGACTTCACCGTCTTCCTTGGTAAATTCCTTTACCGGCTCGGCCAACAAATCCAATACCAACTCAGAAGGCCGACACAACCGTACGCCCTTGTCGGTAACCACGATGGGCCGGTTTATCAGGATCGGATGCTCCATCATGGCATCTATCAACTGCTCATCCGTCAAGCTGGCATCGCCCAGGTTGAGTTCATCGTAGGGGGTGCCTTTCTGGCGCAGGAGCGCTCGCGCTGGTATTCCCATACTTGCGATCAGCTCGACCAGTCGCTCCCGCGTCGGCGGCGTCTGGAGATATTCGATGACTTCCGGTGTTTCGCCAGAAGCCACTATCATCGCCAGGGTGTTACGCGAGGTACCGCATTTCGGGTTGTGATAAATCTGGATTTTCATGCTGGTTGATTCTCTTCTGCGGTGGGGGAGCATCCTGACAAAGCAGCCATTAGCGGCTCGCATACTTCCGGGTGGCCAGCGCAACAGTCGCGCACCAGAAATTGAACCGTCTTTCTCATATGATCCAGGTTCGCTCGGTAGATGATGGACCGCCCGTGTCTCTGAGACATGGCCAACTGGGCCCGAGCCAGCACCGCAAGGTGAGCTGACATGGTGTTGTGAGGCACTTCCAGTTGGCGGGCAATCTCGCCCGCAGCAAGCCCCTCAGGTTCATGGCGGACGAGGAGACGGAAAACCTCAAGACGGGTTTCCTGGGAGAGTGCGGCAAAGGTGGCAATGACTGTTGATGTTTCCATATGTCCAAGAGTATCGACATGATGTTCTTATGTCAAGGAGTCTTCTCTGGCAGGATTGTTGTCATCCGTTAATTTTCAGCACATGGAAATGTAGGTTCAGGCTGTCTAAATGGGGTAGTCATTGAATTTAAATGGGGTATTGGTTCTAGAAATACCCCATTACCGGTATTTGACTACCCCTATGCCGCGCCACCGTCCTCCGCCGCCTTGAGATAGTCCGCCCATTCCTGCAACAGCGTCCTTCTCTGATTCAGCAGCAGCGCCTTGTTGTACGTCGCTCGCACCTTGTTGCTTTCCACGTGAGCAAGCTGCCGCTCAATCGCATCAGGCCGGTATCCGTTCTCATTGGCCCAGGTAGAAAAGGTCGTCCGCCAACAATGTGGCGTCGTGCCCCGACCTAGGTTCATGTCGCGCATGGCATAGGTCAGCCGGTTGGGCGTGGCAAAGCCTTTGCCGCTCCGGTGCGGAAACAGATAGCGCCCGCCACCGGTGATACGTTGCAAGTCTTTCAGCGCGGCAATAGCCTGCGCAGACAGCGGGCTGACATGGTCGCGTCGGGCTTTCATCTTCGCCGCAGGGCGACGCCACAGAGCATCCTCACAGTCGAACTCGTCCCACTCGGCATCCGCCGCTTCCCCTGGACGACAGGCGGTCAGAGCAATCAGCCGCAAACACAGAGCGGTTTCCGGATAGCCCCGGTAGCCGCGCAATTCCTGATAGAACTTCTGAATTTGCTCTCTCGTCATCGCAGCCTTGCTCTCGCTGAGCGGTACGCGCAACAGCCCCCGCAGGCTGGGAACTGGATTTGCCTCGACCAGCCCCCGTACCATCGCAAACTTAAAGATCGCCGAAAGGTCGCCTTTGACATGAATAGCCGCCCACGCACCGTGGCTCTTGCACTCTTCCAGCAAAGGACGGATCTGCTTGACGCCAATGTCGCTCATCGGTAACCCATCGAACTTGGGTGAAAGGTACTTTCTGATGCGGGATTCTTTCGTGCGGTAGGAGCTGGGGGCGAAGACCGGTTTGATCTCCGCCAGGTATGCTTTTGCGACCTTGGCGAACGAGCTTTCCCGGGCGCGCTTGCGTTCCTCCAGCGCTTCCAGGTTACGCTGCTTGATTTGCTGTCGCTCATGGGCAGGGTGGATGCCTTGCTTGACCAGGGCTCGTGCTTTTTCGCGGGCAGCACGCGCTTCTGCAAGGCTTACTTGAGGAAAGCCGCCAATGGCAAAGAGGTTCTCCTTGCCTTGCAGACGGTACTTCCACCGCCAGAGCTTGCCGCCGGTGGGTTTGATCAGCAGGAACAAGCCCCCGCCGTCTGAAAGTTTCCAGTCTCGATCAGTCGGTTTGACCGACCTGATCTTCGCGTCAGTGAGTAGATTCTCGGGCATCGTTGGACTCCACTGCGGGGAAAGTACCCCCACGGTTGAACACGAGTACCCCCAACGCTACCCCCAATTTTTTCAGACCTCGATGAACAATAGGAACGCTCAGTAGATCGTATTGTTTTGCAAGCCTCTGATTTACAAAGGCTTGCTCAATCCATACAGTGCTACTTAACGCTCCGGTGTTCTGAAAAAATCGTCAGACGTTGATCACACGTTGATTAAACGTTGAACCGGAAGTGCATCACGTCGCCATCCTTGACGATGTACTCCTTGCCTTCCAGGCGCCATTTTCCTGCTTCCTTGGCGCCAGCCTCACCGTTGTACTGGATGAAGTCGTCGTAGGCGACCACTTCGGCGCGGATGAAGCCTTTCTCGAAGTCGGTGTGGATCACGGCGGCGGCCTGAGGTGCGGTGGCGCCAATGCGGACTGACCAGGCGCGTACTTCCTTGACCCCGGCGGTGAAGTAGGTCTGCAGATTGAGCAGCTCATAGCCGGCGCGGATTACCCGGTTCAGGCCAGGCTCGTCCATGCCCATGGACTCGAGGAACATGAGTTTTTCCTCTTCATCATCCAGCTCGGCGATTTCCGCTTCGATCTTGTTGCACACGGGGACGACCACGGCACCTTCGGCAGCGGCGATCTCGCGGACGATCTCCAGATAGGGGTTATCCTCGAAGCCGTCTTCGGCGACGTTGGCGATGTACATCACCGGCTTGCTGGTCAACAGGTGGAAGCCCTTGATCAGTTTGTTCTCTTCGTCGCCGAGCTCTTTGAGCAGGGTGCGCGCCGGTTTGCCTTCGGTGAAGTGCGGGATGAGTTTTTCCAGCAGGGCCTTCTGCGCCACGGCTTCCTTGTCACCACCCTTGGCGGTGCGGGTCACCCGCTGCAGTTGCTTCTCGCAGCTGTCCAGGTCGGCGAAGATCAGCTCCAGATCGATGATCTCGATGTCGCGCTTGGGGTCGACGCTGTTGGACACGTGGATCACGTTGTCATCATCGAAGCAGCGCACCACGTGGGCGATGGCGTCGGTCTCGCGGATGTTGGCCAGGAACTTGTTACCCAGCCCCTCGCCCTTGGAGGCACCTTCCACCAGTCCGGCAATGTCGACGAACTCCATGGTGGTCGGCAGTACCCGCTCGGGTTTGACGATAACCGCCAGGGCATCCAGTCGTGGGTCGGGCATGGGCACCACGCCGCTGTTCGGCTCGATGGTGCAGAACGGAAAGTTCTCGGCGCCGATACCGGCCTTGGTCAGGGCGTTGAACAGGGTGGATTTGCCGACGTTGGGCAGTCCGACAATACCGCAATTGAATCCCATACTGGTGTCCTCTGCCGCGGCTGCGGCGAAATTGAATCAGGCCTTGAAGCTGTGCAGGCGCTGCATGACGCGAGTCCAGTCACCGGTCAGCATGCCGGGGACTTCGCGCAGTGCTTCATCGATGCAGGCGTCCAGCGCCTGCTGCTCGTCTCTGGGTGCGCGGCCCAGCACATAGCCTGTAACCTGCGAGGCGTGGCCGGGATGGCCGATACCCAGGCGCAGGCGGTGAAATCCATTGTTGTTACCCAGGCGGGCGATGGTGTCGCGCAGCCCGTTGTGTCCGCCATGACCGCCACCTTTCTTGCACTTCACCACGCCGGGGGGCAGGTCCAGTTCGTCGTGGGCGACGAGGATCTCCTCGGGGCTGATGCGATAGAAGCCTGCCAGCGCGGCAATGGCCTGGCCGCTGCGGTTCATGAAGGTGGTGGGGATCAGCAGGCGAACATCCTGACCGGCGAGGGTCAGGCGGCCGGTGAGGCCGAAAAACTGTTTTTCCTGACGCAGGGTCAGATTGTGCATCTGTGCCAGACGCTCAACAAAAAGGGCGCCCGCGTTATGCCGGGTCATGTCATATTCCGGGCCCGGGTTACCGAGACCGACGATCAACTTGATTCCCTGCGTCACAACGGGCGCCCTCTTGGGGTCAGCGGGAGATTATTCCGCTGACTCCTCACCTTCACCAGCAGCTTCTTCGTCATCAGCGGCAGCAGCGGTGCGCTGAGCCATGATGGTTACTACCGGCAGGTTGTGGTCGTCACCCAGCGCCAGGCTCGGGATTTCCACGCCTTCCGGCAGTTTCAGATCGGTCAGGTGCAGGGAGTCGCCCACTTTCAGATCCAGCAGGTCGACTTCGATGAAGTCGGGCAGATCCTTCGGCAGACAGCTTACTTCCACTTCCGGCAGGTTGCGGAACACCATGCCGCCTTCCTGCTTGACGCCAACGCAGGTTTCTTCGTTGGTGAAGTGCAGTTGTACGTGTACGGTCACTTTCTGGCCGGCAACGATGCGCTGGAAGTCAGCGTGCAGCAGGCGCGGCTTGGCCGGGTGGCGTTGCAGGGCCTTGATCAGCACTTCCTCTACCTTGCCATCAATCGACAGGCCGATGATGGAGGAGTAGAAAGCATCATTTTCCAGCGCCTTGTTCAGCTCGCGGGCGGCGATGGAAATGCTCTGCGGCTCCTTGTTGCCACCGTAAACGATAGCTGGAACCAGGTCAGCGTTACGACGCAGGCGGCGGCTCGCACCTTTCCCCAGATCGTCACGCGCATTCGCATTCAAAGTGAAGTCGACCATTGATAGTCTCCTTGCTGTGCGTCCGGGTACTTGCGACCAGCACGTCGGACGATTGATAAAACCCGGCGTGATTGCCGGGCTGTTTGAATCAGTGCGCGATCCTTAACGGAACATCGCACTGATGGATTCTTCATTGCTGATACGGCGCATGGCCTCGGCAATGATGGGGGCCATGTCCAGCTGACGGATACGCTCGCAGCCATCGGCAGCGGCAGTCAGCGGAATGGTGTTGGTCACCACCAGTTCATCCAGCAGGGAAGCGTTGACATTGTCGATCGCCTTGCCGGACAGGATGGGGTGGGTGCAATAGGCGGATACGCGCATGGCGCCGAAGTCCTTGAGGGCCTTGGCGGCGGCACACAGGGTACCGGCGGTATCGACCATATCGTCGACCAGAATGCAGTTGCGGCCTTCCACATCACCAATGATGTGCATGACCTCGGCCTGGTTGGCCTTGGGCCGACGCTTGTCGATGATCGCCAGATCCACGCCCAGGCTCTTGGCCACAGCGCGGGCGCGGACTACGCCGCCGATATCCGGGGAGACGATCAACAGGTCGTCCAGGCGCTGGGCCTGAATATCGTCGATCAGGACCGGGGAGCCGTAGATGTTGTCCACCGGAATGTCGAAGAAGCCCTGGATCTGGTCAGCGTGCAGGTCAACCGTCAGTACGCGGTCAACACCGACCACATCCAGCATGTCCGCTACTACCTTGGCGCTGATCGGCACCCGGGCCGAACGCGGGCGGCGGTCCTGGCGGGCGTAACCGAAGTAGGGGATGACGGCGGTGATGCGCGAGGCGGAGGAGCGACGCAGGGCGTCGGTCATGACCACCAGTTCCATCAGGTTGTCGTTGGTCGGCGCGCAGGTAGGCTGGATGACGAAGACATCCTTGCCGCGGACATTCTCATTCAGTTCAACGCTGACTTCGCCGTCGCTAAAACGGGTAACCAGGGCGTCGCCAAGGGGAATATGCAATTGACGCACAACGCGTCGAGCCAGATCGGGGTTTGCATTCCCGGTGAAGACCATCATCTTGGACACGCTACAGTACCTTCTGGGTAGTGGGTCTAATGCGATGAGTCAGTGAGAGAGCCGGGCGAATAAAAGACGCCTGGCCGGTCGAGCCGGACTCAAGATGTCATGAATTATTGCTGCCGGAAGAAAATGGCAGGGGCGGCTGGATTCGAACCAACGCATGGCAGGATCAAAACCTGCTGCCTTACCGCTTG
>JAAYHO010000028.1 GCA_012735335.1 Gammaproteobacteria bacterium | reverse complement strand
TTTTCCGGGAGCAGGGTGCTGTCCAGCAGCGGCAGGGCGTCCTCGACCATGGCTCTGGCCTGGCTGCGCTGATTGTCCAGCTGTATGGCCTTGAAGCTGGCGAAGTCGAAGCTGTCCTGGCTGCTCAGCAGGCTGGCCAGCCGTTCGCCACGCTCGACCGGTGCATAGTAGCCGGGTACCGCACGCCGGGGGTTGCTGGCCGGGTAGGGGCTGTTGGTGTTGTAGATGAAGCCTTCCCGCGGGTTGATGATGCGGGGGTTGGCGGAGAAGGGCTGATAGCCGAGGAAGTCATGCTGGCGGTTGGCACCGTCCAGCAGGCTGAAGCTGTTGTTGCTGTTCGGCCAGCGCTTGAGACGACCGGTGGCCCACAGGGCGATATTGTCATTCACGTCGGCATAGATCACGTTCAGCCCCGGCGACCAGTGCAGGGCTGCGGCTGCCTCGAACTCGGCCAGGCTGGTGGCTCTGGAGTAACCGTAGAAGGCTTCGGTGGAGTCGCTGCCGGGGGTCAGCAGGGTCCAGAACAGGCTCACCGGCGGGGTGGCTGTCTGCCCCTCCGTGAGCTCGGCCAGTACCAGGTCGTCATTGATGATGGGGCCATGCCGGGAGCTGCGCAGGCGGATCAACCGGTCTTCCTGGCCACGGACCTTGATCACTTCCTCGTGCACCTGCAGGTCCTGCCAGCGGTCGCCGACCCGTACCTGCATGGGGTTGTCCGGGTTGAGCTGTTCGCGATAGAAGTCGATCTCATCGTTCATCAGCATGGTCAGACCCCAGGCATGGTGCGGGGTATGGCCCAGCAACGGAAAGGGAATGCCCGCCAGAAAGTGCCCGTAGACCTCATGCTCCGGGGTGCGGATATGCGCTTCGTACCACACCGCCGGTACCGCGAAGCCGATATGCGGGTCGTTGGCCAGCAGCGGCTTGCCGCTGGCGCTCAACTGACCGCTGACCGCCCAGCCGTTGCTGCCATGGAACTGGCCGACCGGTATCTGTACTCTGGCCAACTGCTCCAGCAGGGGTTGCAGCAGTACGGTCTGCTCGCTGGGTGATGCGGGGCGGCGTGGGGAGGCTTCAGGTGCGCCGGGCAGCAGATCCTGGGCATGGCGTTCGCCGAGGGTGCCGCGCACATGATCCATCAGGGCATCGGTGCGGAAGGCCTCGGCAAAGGAGTAGGCCATGTAGCCCATGGTGTGGGCCACGTCTTCCAGCGAGAAGTAATCCGGCTTGGTCAGCAGCAGGCGGTACTCCACCGGGATGCGGCCCTGGTCTATATACTGATTTATGCCATCCTGATAGGCCATGATCAGTTGTACATGGGGCTGTTCGGCATTGGCCTTGAGCTGGTTGGCGTATTGCCGCGCGTAGCGGCTGATGCCCAGGGTGCGGAAGAATTTATCGGTGGCGTAGCTTTCCTGGCCGAACAGCTCGGCCAGACGGCCACCTCCGACACGGCGCAGCAGGTCCATCTGGAACAGCCGGTCCTGTGCGTGCAGGTAGCCCAGGGCGCGGTAGGCGTCCCGGTCATTCTGCGCATCGATATGCGGCACGCCCCAGGCATCGAAATACACCTGTACTTCCTGTTGCAGGTTCTTCAGGCGCAGGCTGCCACTGCGCTGGGCTTCGGCGGTATGCAGAAGCCAGTGACCGAGGGTGGCCGCTGCAATGGCAAGTATGAGCAGGGCAGCAAGAATTTTCAGTCGAAAGAAGGTGCGACGCTGGATCACGGTAGGCCTTGTAGCAGAGAATTGACAACGGAACGGGAAATCATGCTGAGAGTCCGATCCCTCGTCAATCAACATTCATCATGGGAAGCAGGAAAGATGGCAAAAAGCGTCGCGCTGGTGTTGGGCAGTGGTGGAGCCCGGGGCTACGCCCATATCGGTGTTATCGAGGAAATTGAACGGCGCGGTTATTCGATTGAATGCATCGCGGGCTGCTCCATGGGTGCGGTAGTCGGCGGGATCTACGCCGCCGGTGGTCTGCCGGCCTACCGCGAATGGGTATCCGGTCTGGCTTATCTGGATGTGCTGCGGCTGCTGGATTTCGGCTTCGGCAATCTGGGTGCGATTCGCGGCGAGCGCATCTTCGGGCGCATCCACGAAATACTCGGCGAGATCAATATCGAGGATCTGTCCATTCCCTTCACGGCGGTGGCCTCCGATTTGACCAATCAGCAGGAGGTGTGGTTCCAGCAGGGCTGTCTGCACCAGGCCATGCGCGCTTCGGCGGCGATTCCCAGTCTGTTTGCCCCGGTGCGTCAGGGCAATCGGGTGCTGGTCGACGGGGGGCTGCTCAACCCGCTGCCGATCAACCCGGTGGTGTCGGCCCATTGCGACCTGATCATGGCAGTCAACCTCAACGCCAACAGCAACGGCTACACGCTGCCGGTGATTCCCCGTCCGGCACCCATCCGCCAGCAGCTGGAAGGCTGGATCGAGTCCCTGCGCCTGCGCAACCTGCTCAGCTGGCACGGTGATGATGAAGAGGAGGGTGACAAGACCCGCAGGCTGGAATATGAGGCCGGGCAGCTGTCCCCGGCGGAGGCCGAGGAAGTTCGTACGGAAGATGAGGACAAGCCGGTGCAGACGGATATCCATGTCGGGCCGGCCAGCATGCTGGAGCTGGTCAACCTGTCCTTCGAGACCATGCAGACCTCGCTGACGCGCTACAAGATTGCCGGTTATCCGCCCCATGTGGTGTTTGATATTCCCCGGCGACTGTGCCGGTTCTTCGAGTTCCAGCGGGCGCCGGAACTGATCGAGCTGGGGCGCATGGTGGCCAGCGATACCCTGGACCGATTCGAGGCCAGGGAGCAGGTGCGTTAGTCGTCCCGGCCCTCGAGCATCTCCCGGCGCAGCAGCACGTAGACCGAGCCGGTGCCACCGTGGCGTGGCAGGCAGGAGGTGAAGGCCAGCACCTTGGGGTGCTGGCGCAGCCAGGTGTTCACATGGCTCTTGAGAATCGGTGTGCGACCGTCCTTGCGTTGGGCCTTGCCGTGGGTAATACGGACGCAGCGCACCTCGATGCGGGTGGCCTCGGCAATGAACTCCCACATCAATTCCCGGGCCCGGTCCACGGTCATGCCGTGCAGGTCAATGCTGCCATCAAAGGGAATCTGACCGGCCCTGAGTCTGCGCAGCTGACTGTCCTGCACGCCGTTGGCCGCCCAGGCCAGTTCTTCCTCCGGCTGCACGTCGATGACGAACTGGTCGGACAGGCCATCCACCTTGATACTGTTCTGACTCTGGGTGGCGCGCTGGCGGCGACTGTGCAATTGCGCGCTGTCAATGCGGGGCTTGCCGGTGTCGGCCTGATCGACCCGGATGGGTTTGATGCCCCGGGTAGCCTGGCGGAACAGTTCCAGATCGTCCTCGTCGTGATCCTGAGTCATGGTGGGATTGGCCCTGTACAAGCTGAACAGGGCGGCAGTTTACCATCTGTGCCGGGTGCCTGCCGGGTGGGTTCAGCGCAGCACCACCCAGAGCAGCATCAGCGCCTGGAATACCGAGAACACGATCAGGCAGCCGATGGCGAAGCGATGTCCCAGGTCGTTGCGCTTGTATTCGTCGAGGCGGGCCTGGAGGGTGGTCAGCTGGGCCAGCTGCTGGCGGTTCTGCAGTTCCTGATCGCGCAGTTGCTGGAGAATCTCGCCCACATGCAGGCGCTGCACCTTCTCGGTGTTCCAGCTGGCGATCAGATCGCCTACCCGGTTGGCCTGGGCCTTGCCCTGGGTGCGCCCGTCATTGTCGTAGCTCTGGTGAAAGCCGGCACGTTTGAGCAGGCGCTCACGTATCTGCCGGGCTTCCTCGTCGGCCACATCGCTGCTGTGCAGGGTGATGGGGGTGACCGCGTAATCGACGAACTTGCGCTGCGCCCAGTCGATCAGCTGCGCCAGCATGAAGCCTGCCACACCCCGCTGGGCCGGAAAGATCCGCAGGCCCAGCAACGGCCCGAAACGCACCCGCTGATGCTTGTGGTCGACCAGCAGTTCCAGGTAGTTGGTACCTGCCGGGACGCTTTCATCATCCACGCGCAGCTCCAGACGCAGCAGTTCCAGACTGGCCACCCGCTCATGGGTTACCGCAATCTGCGCCAGCCGTTCGCCGTGCAGCAGCAAGCGCCCCTTGTATACCGGCTTCAGCTGAATCCAGTAATACTCGGAGGGGCGGGCATGGGCAAAGGGATCCCGGGGTGGTGGCGGGGTCTGCTCTGCCTGGGCTGGTGGCTGTTCGTCGGACATGCTCATTCCTTTCTGATTACCCTGTTATCGGTTGTGTCAGGTAATTCTTGAATCCTAGCCGGTTGCCAGTGCCTGCCAGATCAAACGCAGTGCCAGCAGAGTCAACAGTATATTGAATATCAGGGTAAAGCGCCGGTCGCTCATGCGCCGCAGCAGGCGCAGGCCCAACCAGGTGCCCAGTGCCCCGGCGGCTATCATCAGCAGGATCAACCCCAGCCAGTCGGCGAAGACGAAACCGGCGGCGCCATAGATGATCGCCTTGGGCGCATGTTGCAGGCACATGGCGCTGGCAAAGGTGGCTACTGTGGAAAAGCGCTCGCCCTGTTGCTGTTGCTTGACGAAGGCCGCCACCAGCGGGCCGGTGGCACCGACGAACAGGCTGACGAAGGTGGTCAGCGCCGCAGCCACCAGGGTGCCCGCCGCACCGGTGGCAATACTCGGGATCGGTGGCCCCCAGCACAGCAGCAGAATGAATCCGGCGATACACAGCTGCACAATACCCAGTGGCAGCTCCACCAGAAACAGGCTGCCGAGCCAGGCACCGAGCAGGGCACCGGGGGCAAACCACAGGATCAGTCGCAGGTTGATGTGTCGCAGGGTCATGCTGGCGCGGCTCAGATTGGAGCCCAGCTGCACCATCCCGTGA
>JAAYHO010000257.1 GCA_012735335.1 Gammaproteobacteria bacterium | reverse complement strand
TGGCGGAGGATCAGGGATTCGAACCCTGGAAAGACTTTCGCCTTTGCCGGTTTTCAAGACCGGTGCCTTCAACCACTCGGCCAACCCTCCACGGCGGGCAATACTACCGGAAACTGGTTTGCAGTCAATGGATAAAGACGCATTGGGTTACGTTTTTTGAGAATTGGTTATTTTGTTTGTTCAGGCATAGCTAGTATGATCGGGAACAAGAAGATCATTCGTTTTGCAACTATTGGAGCCTTGAACCATGCAAATGCAAGATCGCCATAACAGCGTGCAGCACGCCGGCGTCAATGAGGCGGAAGTCAGCAAGCTGTTTCGCAATACCTATTCCCTGCTGGCCATGACGCTGGCCTTCAGCGCACTGGTAGCGTTTGTCTCGATGACCCTGAATCTGCGTCACCCGGGCCTGATCATTACCCTGGTAGGTTTCTATGGTCTGCTGTTTGGCATCCACAAGGCGCGCAATTCCGGCTGGGGTCTGGTGCTGACCTTCGCACTGACCGGCTTCATGGGTTACACCCTTGGGCCGCTGCTGAATTTCTACCTGTCCATGAATAACGGCGGCCAACTGGTCACCATGGCCCTGGGCATGACTGCACTGGTGTTTTTCGGCCTGTCTGCCTACGCCATCACCACCCGCAAGGACTTCAGCTTCCTGTCCGGCTTCATCATGGCGGGCTTCATCGTTCTGCTGTGCGCGGTGGTCGCCAGCTTCTTTGTACAGATGAGCGGCCTGCAACTGGCTATCTCTGCAGGCTTTGTGCTGTTCTCTTCGGCGGTGATCCTGTATCAGACCAGTGCCATTATCCATGGCGGCGAAGACAACTACATTCTGGCCACCATTACCCTGTTCGTTTCAATCTACAACCTGTTCCTCAGCCTGCTGCAACTGCTTGGCGTGTTCAGTAGCGATTGATTCGCCTGCATCAGCTATAATCCGAGGCTCGCCATTGGCGAGCCTCCTTGTTTCCATCTGGTTGAATTCATGAATTTTGCCATTGCCCTGTTAGCAGGTCCGCAGGATCCCGCCGCCCGAAGCGCCCTCGAGTTTGCTCGGGCTGTGCTGGCTTCAGGTCACCGGATCAGCCGCCTGTTCTTCTACCGCGATGCCGTGCAACTGGCCTCCCAGCTTCGGGTTACGCCCCAGGATGAGCTGGATATCACCGCCGAATGGCAGCAGTTCATCCAGACCAACCAGCTGGATGCAGTGGTCTGCATCGCCGCTGCGCTGCGCCGTGGGGTGCTTAATGAAGCGGAAGCCCAGCGCTGGAATCGGCCAGTCGCCAATACCGATGCGCCCTGGGAGCTGTCCGGACTGGGACAGTGGATCGACGCCCTGCAGACTGCAGATCGCGCTGTAACTTTCGGAACCTGACATGAAGACTCTGCTGGTCATCAGCCGCCATGCCCCTGCCCGACCGGAAGCCCGCGAAGCACTGGACGTGATTCTGGCAGCGGCTGCCTTCGGTGTGCCCTGTGGCATCCTGTTCATGGACGATGGAGTATTCCAGTTGCTCAAGGGCCAGGATGCCGCTCAGATCGGCCAGAAGTCCCTCGCCGCCAACCTGCAGGCGCTGCCGCTGTATGGCGTTGAGGACATCCTTGTCTGCCAGCACTCTCTGGGTGAGCGCGGGTTGCAGGCCAATCAATGTCTGCTGGACGCCCGGGTCATGAACAACTCGGAAATTGCCACTCTGATCGAGCATTACGATCAGATCGTCACCCTGTAAGCGGGAGCACGGAAACCCATGCTGCATATTCTGCGTCACTCTCCCCATGCCGAATCCCGCTTTGCCAGTTGCCTGCGCGCCATCAACTCGGGGCAGAGCCTGCTGCTGATCGAGGATGCGGTGTATGGTCTGCTGCCAAACACCAGCACGCGCAACTCCTTGGAATACCTGCCTGCCACAGTCAACCTCTACGCCCTGGACGCAGACCTGCAGGGCCGTGGCCTGGCTCTGGATGACCTACCCCCTCGGGTAGTCATCATCAGCTACCCAATGATGGTGGAGCTCTGTATTGAACACACCAAGGCGGTGAGCTGGTGAACAGCATTCTGGTCGAAGGCCAGTCTGTCGAACTGGATCAGAATGGATTTCTGGTCAGTCTGTCCGACTGGTCGGAAGCCGTCGCCGTGGCTCTGGCCAGAAATGAGGGTATCGAGCTGAGCACAGCGCATTTCGAGGTCATCCATGCCCTGCGCCAATTTCATGCCCAGTATCAACTTTCCCCGGCCATGCGCCCGCTGGTGAAGTATATTGGTCAGCAATTAGGGGCCGACAAGGGCAACAGCATCTACCTGCTTTCGCTGTTTCCGGGCAGCCCGGCCCGGCTTGCCAGCAAGATCGCCGGACTGCCCAAACCGGACAACTGCCTATAACCAGAATCACAACAGGTCACGATGGATTACCTGCATAGCATTATCGGTTGGACTTCCGCCGGACTGTACTGGCTGGTGACAGCCGCCGTGACCGTTCGCATCATTGCCTTGCGCCGCCCGGTCAGCGTCACCCTGGCCTGGCTGCTGGTCATCTATATCGTCCCGATCCTGGGCGCTGCCCTCTATATCCTGTTCGGCGAGCTGAACCTCGGCCGCAAGCGGGCGAACCGTGCAAGCGAGATGGTAGAGCCCTACCTGACCAACCTCACCACCCAGTTCCAGGACAACAGCGGCCCCCTGCCCGGCGGCGAACTGAGTCTGGCAGTCAACCGTCTGATGACCACCCAGGTGGGTATCGGTGCGCTCAACTATGGCGATCTTGCCGTACTCAGGACACCGCAGCAGATTTTCGAGCGCATGCTCGAGGATATCCGCCAGGCCCGCCAGTCGATCGTACTGGAAACCTACATCTGGCATCCCGGCGGTTATGTGGAACTGCTCACCGAGGAGCTGATCAACGCTTGCAGGCGAGGCGTCACCGTCAAACTGCTGATCGACCACGCAGGCAGTCGCAGCTTCTTCCGCTCCGCATCCTGCCGGGCAATGCGCGACGCTGGCATTCAGGTAGTCGCCGCCCTGCCCGTGCGCCTGTATCGCACCCTGGTGCAACGCATAGACCTGCGCATGCACCGCAAGCTGCTGGTCATCGATGATCAGATCGCCTATACCGGCTCGATGAATATCGCCGACCCGGCCTATTTCAAACGTGAAGCTCAGGTCGGTCAGTGGATCGACATGATGCTGCGCCTGGAAGGTGAAGCCGCAGCGGGACTGGCCAAGGTCTTCGCCTGGGACTGGGAAGTGGAAACCGGCGAAAGGGTGTTCCCGTCCATGGACGAAGCCAGGGGCGAGCCCCGTCACTGGCTGTCCATCATTCCCTCCGGCCCGGGCCTCGGCGATCTGATCAACCAGACGGTGCTGGCCAGTATCTATCGAGCCAATCACAGTATCGTCATCAGCACCCCCTACTTCGTCCCTTCGGAGTACGTACTTGCAGCCCTGTGCCAGGCCGCTTCCCGGGGTGTCAGAGTCAAACTCCTGCTGCCGCGCAAAAATGACTCCCTGATGGTCGGCTGGGCCAGCCGCTCCTACTTCGACGTACTGCTGGAATCCGGTGTGGAAATCCTGCTGTTTGACGGAGGACTTCTGCACACCAAGGCCATGCTGATGGATGATCAGTTGGCACTGGTCGGCAGCGTGAACCTGGATATCCGCAGTTTTCAGCTCAATTTCGAGCTCACCGTCGCCCTGTTCGCCCCCGACAGCTGCCTGGAAGTCCGCGACCTGCTCGCCAGCTACGAAGAGGCCAGCGAACAGCTCCAGCCAGAACGCTGGGCGCAACGCAGCAAACCGGCAAGAGTGGTCGAGCGCCTGATGTTCTTCATGAGCCCCCTGCTTTAAGCTTCCGTCCCTGCATGTGCCCTCGGACCAGCGTTAACCCATGCTGATCCAGCGGATGCCTGATATACCGAGCCCCTGGATTGCCACGTCGCTGCGCTCCTCGCAATGACGTTGGGGGAGGCGGCCACCGTAATGTGTAACCGCACACCAGCCCCAGCCCCCCGCCGTCATTGCGAGCCCGCCAGGGCGCGGCAATCCAGGGGGTGCCGGACGCTGCGGCCACAAAGCAAAAACCCCGATCTGTTTCCAGATCGGGGTTTGCTGTTTTGTGCTTGACGATGACCTACTCTCACATGGGGAAGCCCCACACTACCATCGGCGATGCATCGTTTCACTG
>JAAYHO010000256.1 GCA_012735335.1 Gammaproteobacteria bacterium | reverse complement strand
GCCAGCTGCAGCAACGGCGTGCGGTGCAGATGAAAGTGGCGTTGATCAAGGGTGGCAAGACGCAGGGTGGACAAGGGGCTCTCCCGTCGGCAGATAACAAAGACCGGGGAGCCATGGTACTTGCTCGGTGGGTGCTTGGCTAATTCGCGCCACGCCCTGGGAGGGACGAGCACCAGCTCGTCCGCGGTGTAATGGCCAACTCCGCTCATCAAGCTGGTGCTTGACGTTCCCAGGTAAAGAACTCCGAGCAGGTGCTGAATATCGGAGTGCCATTGTTTCAGCTATCTGCGGGGGCCTGCTCCTGCCAACCGCCACCCAGCGCCCGGTACAGGTTTACCGTGGCCTGCAGCCAGGCGGCGCGTTGTTGTACCAGGCTGTCCTGGCTCTGGAACCAGGAGCGTTGGGTGTCCAGCAGGTTCTGCAGGGTAATGGCGCCGGCTTTGTAGCGGGCCTGGGCCAGTTCGAAGGCTAACTCCGCTTCGGCGCTAGCCGCCTGTTGCAATTGATGCTGCTGGCGCGCCTGCTGCAGGGCGCCCAGGGCGGTATCCGCGTCAATCAGGGCGTCGAGAATGGCTCGCTGGTAGCCGATAAGGGCTTCCTGCTGACTGGCTTCGCTGATCTCCACCTGGGCCCGCAGGCGACCACCATCGAAAATCGGCTGGGTCAGACCGGCGACCAGTCCCCAGCTGTTCAGTGGATTGCTGATCAGGTCCGACAGGGTCGAGCTCTGCGCACCATAGTTGCCGGTCAACTGGATACGCGGGTAGAGCGCGGCGCGGGCGGCGGTCAGGTTGGCGTTGGCAGCCAGCAGACGTTGTTCGCTGACGCGGATATCCGGCCGCCGATTGAGCAGCTCCGAGGGCAGCCCGGCACCCGGCTCGGGCACCGTTATGCTGGTCATCTCGGGCAGCTCATCCAGTACAAAATCCGGGCCCTGACCGAGCAGCAGGGCCAGGCTGTTGCGCAGTTGCAGGGTCTGCTGCTGCAGTGACGGCAGGTTGGCCCGCAGTTGTGCAACCAGTGCCCGCTGCTGACTGAGCGCCAGGCTGTCATCGGCGCCGTAACGGTAACGGGCTTCAACGATATTCAGTACCTGCTCGGCGGCGGCGAGGTTGTCCTCGGCCAACTGGCGACGGGCCTGGTTCTCCACCAGTTGGAACCAGTTGCTGGCGACGCTGGCATCGGTACTGATGGCCACGGCTTCCAGGTCGTAACGGCTGGCATCCAGGTTGGCAGCGGCGGCGTCCACCGCAGCGCGATTGCGCCCCCAGAAGTCCACCTCGTAACTGGCGTTGAGCGTGGCACTGAAGCTGTTGCCGGGGCTCTGGCCGTCGCCGCCGCTGCGCCGGCCATTGGCGCTGCCGTCCAGTTGCGGCAGCAGGCTGGCGCCGGTCTGCCGTAGCTGCGCGTCGGCCTGCAGCAGGCGGCTGGCGGCGGTGGCCAGATCCAGGTTGCTGGTGCGCGCCTGGGCCATCAGCTGGGACAGCTGTGGTTGCTGGTATTCATCCCACCAGCGGGCCTGGGGCCAGACCAGATGATCGGTCCCGGTATTCCACTGCGCGGGTGCCTGGATACCGCTCTGCGGTACCGTGGTAGACAGGCTGCAGCCACTCAACAGGGCAATGCTGAGGGCCAAGGGAAGATAGATTCTAGTCCGCACTGAGAGCCACCACAGGATCAAGATGCGCTGCCTTGTGGGCAGGCATGAAGCCAAAGATCAGGCCGGTCGCAAAGGCGCAACCAAAGGCCAGTAACACCGGGCCAGCGGTAAACTGGATCGGCGTGCCGAAGTACTGCAGCAGGCTGCCGAAGCCCAGACCGATCACCACACCGATGGCGCCGCCAATCGCCGATACCACCACCGCCTCGACAATGAACTGCTGAAGGATATTGCGCGTGCGCGCCCCGGTCGCCATGCGAATGCCGATCTCCCGGGTGCGCTCGGAGACGTTGACCAGCATGATATTCATCACCCCGATACCACCGACCAGCAGGGAAATGGCGGCGATCGAGCCGAGCAACACGGTAAAGGTGTTCTGGGTGCTGGCGACGTTTTCCAGCAGTGAGGCCATGTTGCGGATCTGGAAGTCCTCGACCCCCGCGTGGTTGGCCAGAATCGCCTGGCGCACTGCTTCCTGAGTAGCATCGGACTGGTCCAGATCATCAATCAGTACGCTGACGTTGCTCAGGTGGCGGGAGCCGATCAGTCGGTTGCTGGCGGTATTCAGCGGCACAAACACCACATCGTCCTGATCCTGCCCCCAGGGCGTGGCGCCTTTTTCCTGCATCACGCCGATCACCAGAAAGGGCACGTTACGGATCAGCATGTACTGGCCCAGCGGGTCCTGATCGGCAAACAGGTTGTTGGCCACCGTACGTCCGATGACTGCCACGGCGGCATAGCGCTGGTTGTCCTCATCGTTGATGAACACCCCGCTGTGCAGGCCCCAGTTCTTGGCCACGACAAAGTCGGCGGTGGTGCCGGTGATGCTGGTCTGTGCGTCGGTATTGCCCGCGCGGATGGTGGCGCGGCTTTCCACCTCGGGTACGGCGGCGACCACGTTGTCGATACGCGCGGCGACCTCGGCATCCTGTGGCGTCAGGGTATTGGTGCTGCCATCGGCGGAGCGCCGGGTGTTGGGCGCGCCGGGCCTGACGATCAACAGGTTGGTGCCCATGTCACTGATGCGCTCGACCACATCCTGACGGGCGCCGTTGCCCACCGCCAGCATGACCACCACCGAAGCGACGCCGATGACGATACCGAGCAGGGTAAGGACGGTGCGGAACAGGTTGGCCCTGAGGGCGCGCAGGGCCATGCGCACGGCCTCATTGGTATCGCCCAGGGCAGCCAGACCCTGCTTGCGCTGTGCCACAGGTGCGCTGGGCTCGACAGCGGGGGCAGGGCGGTTGTCAGTCTTGCGACCACTGTCATGAATGATCTGGCCGTCGCGGATCTCGATCAGCCGATCGGCATGGCTGGCTACTTCCCGGTCGTGGGTGATCACGATCACCGTCTTGCCCCGAGCATGCAGATCCTTGAGCAGTTGCAGGACATCCTGGCCGCTCTTGCTGTCCAGCGCGCCGGTGGGCTCGTCGGCCAGCAGAATGCGCGCGTCGTTCATCAGCGCCCGGGCGATGGAGACCCGCTGCTGCTGGCCGCCGGACAGCTGGTTCGGCCGGTTGCCCAGCCGCTCGCCCAGCCCGAGGCCGGTCAGCAGTTCTTCGGCCCTGGCATGGCGCTGCTCCCGGGGCAGCCCGGCGTAGACAGCGGGTACCTCCACGTTTTCCGTGGCATTGGCCGAGGAAATCAGGTGGTAGCTCTGGAAGATGAAGCCGAAGGTGCGGCTGCGCAGACTGGCCAGCTGGTCGCTGTCGAGCCGGGCAATATCCTCGCCTTCGAACAGATAGCGGCCGGTGCTGGGTTGATCCAGACAGCCGAGCAGGTGCATCAGCGTCGACTTGCCGGAGCCGGAGGCACCCATGATGGCGACGAACTCGCCGGCATGGATATCCAGGCTCACGTCGCTCAGTACCGTGGTGGACAGCTCGCCGTTGCGGTAGGTCTTGCCGATGCCTTGCAGGCGAATCAGGGGGCTGCTCATGCTCAGAACCTCATGCGCGGCGGGCGTTGCTGCGCGTTGGCGGCGGTGCTGCGATTGCCGCCGGAGATGACCACTTCGTCACCTTCCTGCAGCCCGTCCAGTACCTCGGCGCTGACCCGGGTCATGACGCCCACGCTGATCAGGCGTTCCTGGGGTTGGCCGTTGACCAGTACCTGAACCCGGAAGCGCTTGCCATTGGCGACCGGTGCGCCACGTTCTGCCTGGCCTTCGGCGCCGGGTTGCTGACCACGTTCACCCCGGGGGCGGCGGGTTTCACCTGTACCTGGCGCGCCCGCCGGGGCGGTAGGGCGGCCAGCCGGTTGCAGCGCCGATACCGGTACGCTGAGCACACCTCTGGCGGCGGCCTTGACGAAGAATACCTGGGCGCTCATCTGCGGCAGCAGCTTGCCGTCCGGGTTGGGCACATCGAACAGCGCGTTGAACAGCACCACGTTGTTGACCACTTCCGGGGTCGGCAGAATCTGCCGCAGCACACCCTCACGGCGCACATCCGGCTGACCGAGGGTGGTGAACCACACCGGCATGCCTTCTTCCAGTTGGGTGATATCGGCCTCGGAGACCTGGGTGCGCACGGTCATGGTGCTGAGGTCGGCGATCTGTACCACGATAGGCGCGGTCTGGTTGGCGTTCAGGGTCTGGCCCTGGTTGGCCAGTTGATCGACCACGGTACCGCTCATGGGCGCGTGGATGCGGGTGTAGCCCAGATCGG
>JAAYHO010000255.1 GCA_012735335.1 Gammaproteobacteria bacterium | reverse complement strand
TTCAATATGGGCGCCATGGAGAACAAGGGGCTCAATATCTTCAACTCCAGCTGTGTGCTGGCGCACCCGGATACCGCGACCGATATGGCTTTCCAGCGGGTCGAGTCGGTGGTAGCGCATGAGTACTTCCACAACTGGTCGGGCAACCGGGTGACCTGTCGTGACTGGTTCCAGCTGTCGCTCAAGGAAGGCTTTACCGTGTTCCGCGACGCCGAGTTCAGCGCCGATATGAACTCGCGCACGGTCAAGCGTATCGAGGACGTGACCTTCCTTCGGGCCAACCAGTTCGCCGAGGATGCCGGCCCCATGGCCCACCCGGTGCGCCCGGCGTCCTATATGGAAATCTCCAACTTCTATACCCTGACCATCTACGAGAAGGGCGCGGAAGTGGTGCGCATGCTGCACACCCTGCTGGGTGCCGAGGGCTTCCGCAAGGGCACCGATCTGTATTTCGAGCGCCACGACGGTCAGGCGGTAACCTGCGATGACTTCATCGCCGCGCTGGAGGATGCCAACGGTGCGGATTTCAGCCAGTTCAAACGCTGGTACAGCCAGGCCGGTACCCCGGTGCTGCAGGTGGACAGCCATTACGATGCGGCCAGCGCAACCTATCATCTGCGCTGCCGCCAGAGCTGCCCGGCTACCCCCGGTCAGCCGGAAAAACTGCCCTTCGTGATTCCGCTGCGCATGGCGCTGCTGGATGCCGAGGGCCGGGAAATGCCGTTGCGCATGGCCGGTGAACAGCTGGGTAATGAAACGGTACTGGCGGTCACCGAGGCCGAACAGGTATTCGTCTTCGAGGGCGTGACGGAAGAGCCGCTGCCTTCACTGCTGCGCGGTTTCTCGGCACCGGTGAAGCTGGTCTATCCCTACAGTCGGGATGAGCGGGTGTTCCTCGCCATGCACGACCCGGATGGCTTCAACCGCTGGGAAGCAGCCCAGTCGCTGGCGGTGGATGTGCTGCAGGGTCTGGTGGAGATTCATCAGGCCGGTCGTCCGTTGATGCTGGATCAGCGTCTGCTGGAGGTCTATCGCAGCGTGCTGACCGATGAGCAGTTGGATCAGGCCATGGTTGCCGAGATCCTGCGTTTGCCGTCGGAGGCCTATCTGATCGAGCTGGCCGAGGTGGCGGATGTGGAAGCCATCCACCATGTGCGCGAGTGGGTGCGCCGGGAGCTGGCCAGCAGTCTGGCCGAGGTCATGTGGCAGCGCTTTGCAGTGTTGGACAGTGCCAGCCAGAGCTGGGCAGCGGATGCGGCCAGCATGGCCCGGCGCAGCCTGAGCAATACCCTGCTGGGCTATCTGATGCTGACCGAGTCGGCCGCGGCGATGTCCGCCTGTGTGCGCCAGTTTGTCGAAGCCAGCAACATGACCGACCGCCAGGCGGCGCTGGTGGCACTGGTCAACTCTTCCAGCGAACAACAGAAGCAGGCCGCCCTGGAAGAATTCGCCCAGCGCTGGAGCGCTTATCCGCTGGTGATGGACCAGTGGTTCAACATTCAGGCCAGCAGCCCGCTGCCCGGTGGGCTGGAACGGGTGCAGGAGCTGATGCAGCACCCGGCCTTCAACATCCGTAACCCGAACAAGGTGCGCTCGGTGATCGGTGCCTTTGCCAACAACAACCTGGTGAATTTCCACCGGGCGGATGGGGCAGGGTACCGCTTCCTCGCGGACCGGGTGATCGAACTGAACCTGATGAACCCGCAGATAGCCTCGCGGCTGATCACCCCGTTGACCCGCTGGCGCAAGTTCGACCCGGCGCGTCAGGAGATGATGAAGGTGGAGCTGGCACGGATTCTGGAGCAGGACAAGCTGTCGCCGGATGTCTATGAGGTGGTGAGCAAGTCCCTGGCTTAAGG
>JAAYHO010000254.1 GCA_012735335.1 Gammaproteobacteria bacterium | reverse complement strand
GTGGTGCAATCGATCTTCGTGGTGATCCTGCTCGATGCCCTGGCCGCGCTGTTCTTCATGGAGATGGGCTGGTGAGCCGGGGCGACGCACCACTGGTGGAGATACGCGGACTGGTCAACCGCTTCGGTCGCCAGAGCGTGCACGAGAACCTCGACCTGGATATCCAGCCGGGGGAGATTCTCGGTGTGGTCGGTGGCTCGGGCACCGGCAAGTCGGTCCTGTTGCGCTCGATCGTCGGCCTGCGCCGCCCCAATGAAGGCAGCGTCAAGGTATTCGGCGAGGAGCTGGAAAACCTCGATGAGCAACGCCGCTCGCAGGTGGAACGGCGTTTTGGCGTACTGTTCCAGCGCGGAGCACTGTTCTCCTCACTGACGGTGACCGAGAACGTCGCGCTGCCGTTGATCGAACACGCCGGCCTGAGCCGGGATGATGCGGAGCATCTGGCGGAAGTGAAACTGGCCCTGGCTGGCTTGCCACCCGATGCCGGCGACAAGTTCCCAGCGGAACTGTCCGGTGGCATGGTCAAGCGTGCCGCGCTGGCCCGGGCACTGGCGCTGGACCCGGACATCCTGTTCCTCGACGAACCCACCGCCGGGCTGGACCCGATAGGCGCGGCGGCCTTCGATCAACTGATCCTGACCCTGCGCGATGCCCTGGGGCTGAGCGTATTCCTGGTCACCCATGATCTGGACACCCTGTACACCATCTGCGACCGTATTGCGGTACTGGCGGAAAAGCGTGTGCTGGTAGCCGACACCCTGGAGCGTGTCGCCGCCACCGACAACCAGTGGATCCAGGACTACTTCCATGGCCCCCGTGGGCGCGCCGCCGCAGCCGCCAGCCAATCCCAACAGCCGGAGCAAGACCGCTAATGGAAACCCGTGCTCACCACGTCATCATCGGCCTGTTCACCCTGCTGGCAGGCACCGGTGCGGTGCTGTTCGCCATCTGGATCAGCAACGCCAACACCAGCTCGGACTACCGCTACTACACCGTGGTATTCCGCGAGGCGGTGACCGGACTGTCCAAGGGCAGTGCCGTGCAGTACCGGGGCATCCCGATCGGCGATATCACCGAGCTGAGCCTGGACCCGGCCGATCCGGCCCAGGTACTGGCGGGTATCCGCATCAGCGGCACCGCCCCGGTCACCCGGGATACCAAGGCCCGACTGGCCTTTACCGGCATCACCGGCAATACCGTCATCGAGCTGGTCCCGGGCCACCCCGAGAGTCCGTTGCTGGAAGGCGACGGCACTCAGGCGGCGCGCATCCCGGCCACCCCCTCGCCGATCTCCAGTCTGCTGGCCAACGGCGAAGACCTGATGACCAATATCAACCAGCTGGTAACCAACGCCCGCAACATGCTCTCCGAGGAAAACGCCGAGCGCGTCGCCAGCACCCTGGAATCCATCGAGCAGGCGGCCGCCAGCCTGTCCAGCCAGGGCGACGATGTAAAGGCGCTGGTCAACGAGCTGACCGCCGCCAGCCAGCAGGCCACCGAACTCATCACCAGCGTCAACAGTCTGATCAACCAACAGGGCACCCGCACCCTGAACAATGTGGAACAGACGCTGGAATCCATTGCCAGTACCAGCAACACCCTGGAGAAGCTGCTCAGCGACAACAGCGAAGCCTTCTCCAGCGGCATGCAGGGACTGGGGCAGCTGGAGCCGGCCATCGCCGAGCTGCGTGGCAGCCTGACCGCCCTGCGCTCGATCACCCGCCGCCTGGAAGACAACCCGGCGCGCTTCCTGCTGGGCCGGGACACCTTCGAGGAGTATGAGCCGTGATTCGATTGACGCTGACCACCGGCCTGCTCGCCGGCCTGCTCAGTCTGAGTGGCTGCAGCCTGATTCCGGAATCCGAGGCGCTGAGCGTCTACCAGTTCGCCCAGCCAGCGGCTACTGCCGATGCGGGCAACGTGCCACGGCTGCCGCTCGCCCTGCGGATCAACACTCCGCAGGCCGGCTACGCCTACGTCGGACCGCGGCTGATGGTGCAGACCCGGGACCAGCAACTGCTCAGCTACAAGGGCGTACGCTGGAGCGACCCGACCCCGACGCTGATCCGCGAGTATCTGGCCCAGGCGTTCCAGAACCAGGCCAACCTGACAACCGTCACCACCGATGAACATGCCCTGCATGCGGATGTACACCTGGGCAGCGACCTGCGCCGCTTCCAGGTGGTCGACAGCGAGTCACCGCATATCCTGATCGAACTGCAGGCCCGACTGATCAACCCGGACAGCCGCCGTCTCTATGTCAGCCACGACTTTCAGGTGCAGCAGCCGATCGACAGTACGCTGATTCAGGATGTCTTGCAGGGCTACCGGCAGGCCAGCGCAACACTGGCCGACCAACTGCTGGCCTGGGCGCTGCCGCAGCTGGCAGCTCTGCCGCCGGAAGGTGTGGACTAGTCAACCTGACCCTCACTCACCGCCACCTCCTTCGGAAAGCGACGGATCAACAGGGTCAGGGCAAAGCCCACTACCAGCACCACAAAGGTAAAGCCGAAGGCGGCAAGGAAGTTGCCGGTGGTCTCGATCAGCCAGCCCGCAATGGCTGGCCCGAGAAACTGGCCGATGGCAAAGAACAAGGTGGCAAAACTGAAGGCCACGGGAATGTAGCGCGGGGCAACCTGCTCCGTGGCACTGGTCTGAATCAGCGCAAACAGACCGTTGATCGAGAGACCTATCATCAGGAAATGCAGGAAGAACCAGGGCAGCGTCTGCCTGAACAGTGGCAGCAACATGGATAGCGCCACCAGCAGGATCGACAGGGCCAGCGCATTCCCCCGGCCCCAGTAGTCGGAAAGCCAGCCCCACAACGGCCCTGCAACAATCGACAGCAGACCCATCATCGCCACGTAACGACCGGCGATAGCTTCGCTGTAGCCGGACTCGACCATGAAGCTGACCATGAACACCGTCTGCACTATATAGCCCAGACCTATGATGCCGTAGGTACTGGCCACCACCAGCACCCGGGGGTTGCGGTAAACCAGCCATTTTTCCTCCGCCTGCAGACGGCCAGCGCTGACAGTCACAGGCTGCGGAGGATTGCGCACGATCAGCGCCATCATCACAGTGGCCAACAGAGCGACTGCAGCGAACACGCCCCAGCCCACACGCCAGCCCTGACCGCCGAACACCTCGAACAGGTACGGCAACAGCAGCCCGGCACCCAGCATGCCAATGCCGACCCCACTGCTCATGCAGCCGATAGCCAGCCCACGTTTATCCGGAAACCAGGTGGCCAGCAGCGCGACCATGGGGGCGAAGACGAATGCGGTGCCAAAGCCCAGCAGGCCCATCAGCAGCGCTATCAACCAGAAAGCGGACGCCAGCGTCAACCCGGCAAAGCCCAGCACCACGGTGCACATACCGAACAGAATCGAGGCTCTGGCTCCCCAGCGGGCGGCAGCCTGGCCGCCAGCGAGAACAAAGCATACATAGCTCAGGGCCGTGACCGTGCCCAGGAGCCCCGCCTGCTGGTAGGACAAACCCAGCTCGACACGCATCGAAGGCAGGATCACGCCGTAGGCCAGACGCCCCAGACCAATCACCACCAGGGACGCAAGGGTGCCACACAACACGGTAAGCACCATGTTCGGGCGACTCGTACTCGGAGACATCACAACTCTCTTCCTGACCTGCTGCACAGCGACTCAGGGTACCAGCTCCCCACCCGGATGGAAGCTGGGACCTGCTGGCGAATCAGCAGCTATCAATCTGCGTGAGTGCACGG
Organism: Gammaproteobacteria bacterium; assembly: GCA_012735335.1. Lineage (GTDB taxonomy): Bacteria > Pseudomonadota > Gammaproteobacteria > Pseudomonadales > Pseudomonadaceae > Halopseudomonas. The sequence goes on along the minus strand of JAAYHO010000254.1, from coordinate 920 downwards.
TCAGCCAGGAACGCCCCAGGAGCCATTCGCACTGGCCTGCAGCAGCGCCCGGCCCTGCTCCTGAAAGTGCTGGTGCTCTGTGGCGGGCACCAGCGAGCCGCCGGTACTCCACAACACATGGGTAGCCTGCGGCAGGCTGTGATCAAGGCCGTGGCCGGCCAGAAAGGCCTGTCCGCCCTCGCTGCGCAGCAGCCAGTTCGGCCCATTGAAACCCGCCGCAGCGGACGGCTCGATCAGAGCACCCTCGGTCTGATGGAAACGCAGGGCATCAACAAACAATCGCTCATCGGCCACCGTGAACACCCCGGCCAGCATGTCCCGCATCAGCGGAGCCACCAACGGCGAAGCCAGGCCAACCGCCAGACCATCGGCCTCGGTGCGGTTATCCAGCCCGATATCGTAGACCGACAGGGGTGCATCCTGACCGCTGGCCAATTGCACCAGCATGCAGGGTGAAGCCACCGGCTCGGCGAAGAAGCAGTGCACATGCTCACCGAACTGGTGTTTCAAACCGTAGGTGATCCCACCCGGCGCTCCGCCCACCCCGCAGGGCAGATAGACAAACAGCGGGTGCTGCGCATCAACCGGCCTGCCAGCCTGGGCCAGTTGCCCGGCCAGTTCCCTGGCGCTGGCCGCATACCCCATGAACAGCGCCGCCGAGTTCTCGTCATCGACAAAGTAACCACAGGGGTCCTGCTCGGCCTGTTCGCGCCCGGCCTGCACCGCCTTGGCATAATCACCGCTGTGCTCGATGACCTCGATACCACGGGCACGCAGGCGATCCTTCTTCCATTGCTTGGCGTCGGCGGACATATGCACCACCGCATGAAAGCCCAGCGCCTTGGCGATCTGCCCGATCGACAAGCCGAGGTTACCGGTACTGCCCACCGCCACCGTGTAGCGGGCAAAGATAGCGCGGG
>JAAYHO010000253.1 GCA_012735335.1 Gammaproteobacteria bacterium | reverse complement strand
GTTCGGCGGGCTGTACTACTTCTCCACCCTGCTGACGCCGCTCAACGGTGAGCAGATCTTCGGCTGGCGCATGCTGCTGACCTTTCCCTGTATCACCCTGTTCATGCTGTGGTTCGGCTACTGGCCGCTGGCCCGGGAGATCGCCGGACGGTTGCGGCGGCGGCCGACATTGCTGCTGATACAGCTTCTGAGCACCGCGCTGATGGGTGTGCAGCTGTGGTTGTTCATGTGGGCACCGCTCAACGGGCGGGCGCTGGAGGTGTCGCTGGGCTATTTCCTGATGCCGCTGAGCATGGTGCTGGTCGGCTTTTTCATCTACCGAGAACATCCGTCCCGGCTGCAGCAGCTGGCGATCGCCTGCGCCGTGTTCGGGGTCGGCCATGCGCTGATCCAGGCGGGGACCCTGGCCTGGGAGACCATGCTGGTAGCTATCGGCTATCCGGCCTACTTCATCCTGCGCCGGTCCCGGGGCACCAACCATCTGGGCGGCTTCTGGTTCGATATGCTGTTCCTGTTGCCGGTGGCTTTCTGGTTTGCCTGGGATGGCGGTGCGGCGACCGGGCTGTTTGCCGAAGCCCCCAGACTCTATCCGCTGGTGGCCCTGCTCGGGGTGTTCAGTGCCGCGGCGCTGATCTGCTTTATCGTCGCCAGTCGCCTGCTGACCTTTACCCTGTTCGGCCTGCTCGGCTATGTGGAGCCGGTGCTGCTGGTGATGGTGGCGCTGCTGCTGGGCGAGCATATCGCCCGGGATGAATGGTTGACCTATATCCCCATCTGGCTGGCGGTAGCGGTGCTGGTATTCGAAGGACTGCGCCACCTGCGCCGTCAGCAGAGTGGCCTGCGGCAGGACGGAGAGTCGCCCCGCTCCTGAGCCGCCCGCGTCCGGAATCCTGACCTATACTGCTTGCGAGAGCCGTGTTGCTGTCATCGCCAATGCCCTGATCCGGGCATTGGCGGGCAGGCCGACCACAAGTCGGTGACCCAGGACAGGAGGACAGTATGCCGTTATCTGTGCAGATTCCCTTTACCCGTTATCTGGATGATCAGGGGCAGCCACTGGGCGAGTTGCCCGGCTGGGTGGACGACCCCGAGTTGTTGTTGCACCTCTACCGCCAGATGAATCTGGTGCGCGTGTTTGACCAGAAATGTATCGCCCTGCAGCGTACCGGTCAGATCGGCACCTACGCCTCGACCCTCGGTCAGGAGGCCATCGGCACGGCCCTGGGCCGGGCCATGACCGATACCGATGTGCTCATCCCCTACTACCGCGACACCGCTACCCAGCTGCAGCGCGGCATGAAGATGGAAGATATCCTGCTGTACTGGGGTGGTGACGAGCGCGGCAGTGCCAGGTCCTCGTCCGTGGCGGCGGAGGACTTTCCCATCTGTGTGCCCATCGCCACCCAGGCCACCCATGCCTGCGGGGTGGCCTCGGCCTTCCGTATCCGTCAGCAGCCCCGGGTGGCGGTGACCACTTGCGGCGATGGTGCCACCAGCAAGGGTGACTTTATGGAAAGTCTCAACCTGGCCGGGGTCTGGCAGTTGCCGCTGGTATTCATCATCAACAACAACCAGTGGGCGATTTCGGTACCGCGCAGCCTGCAGTCCGCCGCGCCGACCCTGGCGCACAAGGCGCTGTCCGCCGGTATCCCCGGCGAGCAGGTGGATGGCAACGACGTGCTGGCAGTCTATGACCGGGTGCATGCGGCCATCGAGCGGGCCCGGGCCGGCAAGGGGCCGACGCTGCTGGAGTGTGTCACCTACCGGTTGGGTGATCACACCACCTCGGACGATGCCAGCCGCTATCGTTCCGCCGAAGAACTGACCGAGGCCTGGAAGCACGAGCCCATCGGCCGCCTGCAACGCTTTCTGCATCAGCAGGGGTTGTGGAACGAGCAGCGTGAACAGGCCCTGCAGCAACAACTCGGCGAGCAGGTGAACGCTGCTGTGGACGCCTTCCGGGAGGTTGCCGAGGCCGATCCGGCAGCGCCCTTCGAGCATCTGTACCAGCAGCTGCCTGACAGTTATCGCCAGCAGCGCGATGAGCTGCTGGCGCGGGCCGCGCGGCTGGCGGGAGGTGAACATGGCTGAGCAAAGCACCATCTGCATGGTCGAGGCGATCAATCTGGCGCTGCACCGGGCCATGGCCGATGACCCCGATGTGGTGGTACTGGGCGAGGACGTCGGCCCCAACGGCGGGGTATTCCGCGCCACCCTGGGACTGCACGAACGCTTTGGTTTCCGCCGGGTGATGGATACCCCGCTGGCCGAGGCGCTGATCACCGGCACCGCCGTGGGCATGGCCGCCCAGGGGCTGAAGCCGGTGGCGGAGATCCAGTTCATGGGTTTCATCTATCCGGGCATGGAGCATCTGGTCTCCCACGCCAGCCGTCTGCGCAGCCGGACCCGGGGGCGGCTGAGTTGCCCGATGGTCATCCGCACGCCGCATGGCGCGGGTATCCATGCCCCCGAGCATCATGGTGAAAGCACCGAAGCCCTGCTGGCCCACGTGCCGGGTCTGCGGGTAGTGATCCCCTCCTCGCCCCGGCGTGCCTATGGCCTGCTGCTGGCGGCGATTGCCGATCCCGATCCGGTGATCTTCCTGGAACCCTCACGGCTGTATCGCTCGGTACGTCAGACCGTGGAGGACGACGGTCAACCGCTGCCGCTGGATACCTGCTTCACCCTGCGCGAAGGCAGTGACCTGACGCTGGTCAGCTGGGGGGCGGCGCTCAAGGAGACGCTGGAGGCCGCAGGTCGATTGGCGGAGCAGGGCATCGACTGTGAGGTGATCGATGTGGCCACCCTCAAGCCGCTGGATACCCAGACCCTGCTGGCCTCGGTGAGCAAGACCCGGCGCTGCGTGATAGTGCATGAAGCAGCGCGCAGCTACGGGCCCGGAGCGGAAATTGCCGCCATCCTGCAGGAGCAGCTGTTCCATGAACTGCATGCACCGGTGCAGCGGGTCACCGGTTTTGATTGCGTTATTCCCTATGCCCGGCAGGAGATGGCCTACCTGCCGGATGTGGACAGTATCTGCCAGGCCGCACTGCGGACCATGGAGGAAGCACCATGAAGCAATTCAAGTTGCCCGATCTGGGGGAAGGCCTGCAGGAAGCGGAAATCGTCGAATGGCATGTGCAGCCGGGGGACAGTGTCGAGCTGGATCAACTGCTGGTATCGGTGGAAACCGCCAAGGCGATTGTTGAGGTGCCCTCACCCCGGGCCGGGGTGGTCAGTCGCTGTTTTGGTGCGCCGGGGGACCTGCTGCACGTCGGCTCGCCGCTGGTCGAGTTCGAGGGCGCCGGGGAGGACAGCGGTACCGTGGTGGGCAATCTCACCGCCGAGAGCAGCCACAGCGATCTGGCTGCGGAGGATTTCATCATAGGTGCGGCACCATCCAGCCAGGCGGCCTGGGCGGTGCGCGCGGCGCCGCAGACCCGCAGACTGGCCGAGCGCCTGGGTGTGGCGCTGGATGAACTGCAGGGCAGCGGCAACGATGGGCTGATTACCGAGGCCGATGTGCAGCGCGCCGCCGCTGCCCAGCCGGAAGCCGGCGAAGCGGTGCGCAGTGTGCGCCGCAGCATGGCCAGGAACATGGCCCGGGCCCATGCCGAGGTGGTGCCGGTGACCATTGTCGAGGACGCCGACCTGCACCTGTGGCCGCAACAGCTGCGCGATCCCATGGTACGGCTGGCGCGGGCCATCGCCCGGGCCTGTCAGGCCGAGCCGGCGTTGAACGTCGCCTTCGATGGGACGCGCATGAGTCTGGTGCGCCACCAGCAGGTGGATCTGGGGGTGGCGGTGGATACGCCGGATGGGTTGTTTGTCCCGGTGCTGCGGGATGTGGGCAACCGCGATGCGCGGGACCTGCGCGAAGGGCTGGATCGACTGCGGGCGGACGTGCTGAACCGTTCCATCCCGCCCCGGGAGCTGATGGGCGCAACCATCACCCTGTCCAACTACGGCACCCTGTTCGGCCGCTACGCCAGCCCGGTCGTGGTGCCGCCGCAGGTGGCGATTGTCGGTGCCGGGGTGATCCGCGAGCAGGTGGTGGTGCAGGACGGCCAGCCGGCAGTACACCGGGTACTGCCGCTGTCCCTCACCGTGGACCACCGGGCCGTCACCGGCGGTGAGGCGGCGCGTTTTCTCAAGGCACTGGTGCAGGATCTGCAGCAGGCGGAGTAGAAAACTACAACGCCTGAATGCGATTGCGCCCGGCTGCCTTGGCTCGGTACATGCGCTGGTCGGCCAGCTCCAGCAGTCCATGGGGACTGTCTATCTGGTCGTAGAAGCGTTCGGCCAGGCCGATGCTGGCGGTCAGCGGGGTATCGTCCGGGCGGCTGCCCAGTCCGCTGGCCTGCAGGCGTTCCAGCGCCTGGCGGGCGCGGGTCATGTCGGTGTCCGGCATGATCAGCAGAAACTCCTCGCCGCCCCAGCGCACCAGACTGTCCGAGCTGCGCATGCAGTTCTGGATCTGCATGCACACCTGACGCAGGGCCTCGTCACCCCGGGCATGGCCGAACCGGTCATTGATCTGCTTGAAATGGTCCAGATCGATAAAGGCCAGCGACAGGGCACTGTTGTTGCGCAGGCTGGTATTCCACTGCACCTGAAGGATCTCCTCGCCGCTGTTGCGGGCAAAGATACCGGTCAGGTCATCGCGGATGGCCCGGCGCAGCAGCGCCACCATGTAGGCCAGCTGGCTCATGCAGGCCAGGCTGGTGACCCCGGCGATCAGGATCAGCAGCCAGAACGCGCCGACAAAGGATGGCCAGTTCAGCGTCGACCAGTTCAGGTACCCGGCCAGACCCTGGGCCAGTAGCAGGATCGATGCCACCAGCAGGTTCTCCAGCAGGGTCAGCGGGAACAGCGCCAGCCCGGCCATCAGCACAAAGGGCAGAAAGGCGTACCCGGCGGCCACCGCAGCGGGCATGTCGGCCAGCTCGTAGTGCGCCAGCAGGGTGTGCGAGCCAGCGTAGAACAGGGTGGGAATGGCAAACAGGATGAACATGGCCAGGTAGGCGTCGGCCATATGTTCCCGGTCCCGGTAGAACAGCAGCAGGCTGAAGAACGCCAGACACACCAGCACCCGCAAGGCCAGCAACTGGGCCCACAACGGATAGGGGAAGGCAACAAAGTCGATCACCCCCCACAGCGGGGTCAACAGGGCAAACAGCAGAGCAAACAGACGGACTCGATCGACAATCAGACCGGCCCGGTGCCGACTGATCAGCAACGGATGACGAAACGGCGTGAGCAGCTTGAGGCGCTCGTTGGGTGCTATTTCGGCCGGTAACAGTGTACCAAGCCGATGGCGCAGCAGATCGATAAGTGCAGGCATGATGTTCTGGTTGATGTCGTTATGATGGCCTTGAGGTTAAAATACAGGCTGATTCTCTGCCGGGAGCTGATTCAGATCAACACAACCGTCTATTCCTGATCTGCAGAAAATTGATCTCTGCCAAGAAGCGGTGAAGCATTCTGGTCTATGCTGAACCCTGTTCGCATGCAGTCTCGGCTGCCACTGCGCAAGTACGGATGATGGCGACTGCCCCCCTGAAGGACCCGGTAGCTGGTGCATAGACGACTGATGACATCGAGTATCTGGCTTGGCCTGTTCGCCATGCTGATGATCCATGTCGGTCCGCTTTACTCCGCGTTGCAGATGGCTCAGGCCCAGCCCCATGCCGAGCATCATCAGCATGCCCATCACTCCACACCCGCGTCGGCCCATGCCCACCACGGCAAGCCGTCCGCCGATGAGCCGGAGTGGCTGGCGGCGCTGGAAATGTGCGGCTACTGCGAGCTGCTGACCCTCAATCCGCCGCTGATTCTGTCCCTGCAGCTGGTACTGCCCCGGCATCAGCCGCAGCAGGCCCAGCCGTTACCTGAAACACCACGGCGGCCGACGCTGCGCCATGGCGACAGTCAACCCCGCGCCCCTCCCCTGTATTTCCACAGTTGACCTCCATAGCCGTGCAGGAGCACGGCGAAGCTGATTATTGAAGTGGAAATTGCCATGTCCAGATATGACTGTGACCGGGTGGCGTCTGCCTGCCCGTCCCTGCGTTTTGCCGTTCACCCTTCCCGCCTGCGCTGGCAGGCTGCTCATACCGTCCTGCTGGCGCTGCTGGCCGGTAGTGCCCTGGCCGAGCATCATCATCACCAGCATGGAGAGCTGGACCCCTTGTTGCTGCCGCCCCGGGTGATCACCTCGGTGCAGCAGGACTCACCGCTGACCATCATCACCAACCCCAAGGATGCCCGCCAGCCGATCCCGGCCAGTGACGGGGCCGACTACCTGAAGACCATCCCCGGTTTTTCCGCAGTGCGCGGTGGCGGCAGCAACAGTGATCCGGTACTGCGCGGCATGTTCGGCTCGCGGCTCAAGCTGCTGACCAACGGCGGCGAGATGCTCGGTGCCTGCCCTTCGCGCATGGATACGCCGTCGTCCTATATCGCCCCGCAGAATTTCGACCAGCTGACCGTAATCAAGGGCCCGCAGACCGTGGCCTGGGGACCGGGTTCCTCGGCGGGCACCGTGCTGTTCGATCGCCTGCCGGAAAGTTTCGACGAGCCGGGTACGCGGCTGGATGCCACTGTGG
>JAAYHO010000252.1 GCA_012735335.1 Gammaproteobacteria bacterium | reverse complement strand
CTGTAGAACAGGTCCTGATCGACATGAGCGAACTGGCGCACAAAAGGCATGAGACTGATATCCGCAATACTGATGCGCTCACCCAGCAGAAAACGGTGATCAGCCAGAGCTCGTTCCAGCAACTGCAGAAACACCTCGCCCCGCTGTCGATATTCCGACTGGGCCAGCTCCGGATAACGATCAGCGTATTTGTAACGATCCAGCCAGTGCTTGAATTCGTTATCGTTCTGATCGATCAGCGCATTGGCGCTGGCCAGGTCAACCTGCAATAAACCCTGCGGATCACTCTGCCCCAGCGCCCACTCTACTATCTCCCGGCTCTCTTCGATAACCACGCCCCCAGCACCACCGTTCCCCACCAGCTCGAGAACCGGAACCGTGCCCTTGGGGCTGATCGCCAACATCTGCGGCGGCTTGTTTTTCAGCACCACCTCGCGCAACTCCACCTGCAACTCGGCAAACAACAGACCAAGCCGAGCACGCATGGCGTAGGGGCAGCGGCGGAAGGAGTACAGGCGTGGGAGTGTCGGGGGCATGGGACAGGCCTTTTCATGAAACCATCTTAAAAGCAAAACCATTCCGAGAAACATGTGGTTTCTGCGGCCCTGAATCAGCATCAAGAGGCCGAAATGTCACCACATCCCACCCTCACCCTTCAACCTGCTTAAGACTGGCCGTCCCCCGATCATAAACCACCTCCGTAATCGACCCGTCCCGTATACGCTGCACCGCTTCGTCAATCACCTGCAACGGCACCAGAAACCACTCCTTCGGTTTGACCGGGTGGCCGAAGCGGTCGTGGATGGTCAGGTCGATCTGTGCGCTGCTGAACAGGCGGTGGAAGATGTTTTCCAGTCGGGTGCGGTTGAGGTTGTGCAGTTTGTAGGTGGCTACTATCTCGACGTCTGCCAGCATATAGGTCGCGTCATGGCTGGCGTTGGCGATGCGGGTTTCGACCTTGCCGCCGGTCACGCCGATCTTGTGGATCAGCTCACGGTGCTCGGTCACGTAGGGGTGGTCGGACAGGCTGCGCAGTACGTAGATGGTGCCGCTTTCTATATCGTCCGGCTCCTGGGCGTCGCCGAACAGTGGCCCCAGGTCGATATCGGTTATGCGCCGGCCGGTTTCGTCCTTGTACAGGGCGCGTTCCAGGGAGCGGAGCAGAAGATTGCTTTCCGTGCCGTTATCGTAGATAACGCGCAGCCGGGCATTCGCCTGTCGATTAGGGACTTTAATCGCTTCGCCCATCTCCGCCACATAGGTGATCTGACCACCCAGAATGAAGTAGTTGCCGACCTCGATGCTGGCATCGCGACCAAAGCGCAGCGCTTTACGAGCGCCGTTTTTCAGCTCACGCTCTACCTGCTCGAACAGCGGCTGAAACCGCTCGAAATCTTCACAGCGGGTGCGGTCGGCAATCTCTTCTACAATGCGTTTAGCCGCGCTGGAGCGCACATGGCGCAGCACGGTTATGTCGTCCGGGTCAGCGGTTTCAGCAGGCGCATCCAGGTCAATGCCCAGTTCGGCCAGCAGCGCGTCTTCGTCCAGCTCATCCACATTGATCGAGCTGGCTGCGGTCAGCAGTCCGGGCGTGTCCAGCTCGGCCAGCAGGGTCTGGGCTTCCGGTAATTTGCGTATCTGATCCAGACGTACCGCATACAGCCGCTCGAAGATGTCGCCATCCTCACCATGCCGGGGCGCGCGGCCATGGGTCTGGTGAAAGCGCAGAATATCCTCGAACCCGGCAATAATGCGTTCCTCACGCGGGGTTCTCTGCTCGATCTTGATCGGCGTGACTTCAACGCCCAGCGCGGCCAGCAGCTCGTCATCATCCATATCAGCCATTGCTGGACTCCTTTTCGGCCTTGGCCTTGGCCTGGGCGCGATAGCGGGCCAGCGCAGCGACCCCTTCGGCCATGCGCTTTTCCCAGGCGT
>JAAYHO010000251.1 GCA_012735335.1 Gammaproteobacteria bacterium | reverse complement strand
GGTATGCGCACCAGGCAGAAGGCGTCGCTGGCAGTACCTATCACTTCCTGCTTCTTCTCGTCGATCTGGCCCTTGTAGCCATCCAGCACCGACTGGGCATGGGCATCCGGCTCCACTACCAGTACGCCAGGCACATCTTCCAGCAGACCAATCAGATCAGCCGTCTCGGCCTGATCCAAGGCTATCGGGTCCTCCTCCCCTTCCACCATCCGAGAGAAACTGTCACCGATGACCAGCGACGCCTGTCCGCTGCAGCTTTCCACTCGACCGTCAGTATCGAACTGCACCTTCATCAGGCCGAATACCTTTGAGTACTCCCAGGCCTGACCGATACAGACAGTCTCGCCATCCCTGTTCCGGGTGATCGTCGGATACTCACCGGAGGCGCTGAAGCCCACGTCGGTGAAATCGCCCAGCAGCGAGTGGGAGTCCCCACCGATGATCACATCCACCCCAGTCAGCGCCGCCGCCATGGCCTTGTCGTTCTCGTAGCCCTGGTGGGTCAGCAGCACGATATGCTCGATGCCATCGGCCTGCAGCTCGTCGATCGCCTGCTGGGCGGCCTCCACCTCATTCTCGAATACGGTAGTAGCCAGCGGACGGGAGGAATTCTGTGTCTTGCCTGCCACATCGATACCGACAATCCCCACCTGCACCCCATCCACCTCCTTGATGGTGTAGGGCTGGATATAGTCATTCACAGTCACCGGGGCCAGCGGCGTACCCACTGCGGGCTTGACGTTGGCCGCCAGTACCGGGGTAGCACAGTCCCCAGCGTTCAGGTGGTCCAGGAAACGTAGCAGCCCCTCATCCCCGCCATCAAACTCGTGGTTACCCAGGGCAAAGGCATCAAAGCAGACGGTGTTCATCAGGTCGGCGTCCGCCTCGCCATCATAGAAGGTGTAATACAGGGTCCCGGTAATCGCATCACCGGCATGCAGTTTGAGCAGATTGGGTAATTGCGCCTGTGCCTGGGCAAACAGGCTGGTGATCCGCGGGAATCCGCCCAGTTCGACCAATGTGGCCTGCCCATCCAGCATCATCTCCACACCGGAGAAAGACTCCAGGTTGGAGTGATGGTCGTTGATATGGGCAATATTCAGTTCCAGCGCGGGAGCGCCGGTCTGCTGATCTTCATCATCGTCATCCTTGCTGCTACTGCTGTTGCATGCCGCCAATGAAACAGACACCGCCAACAGGGCTGGGACCATCCACCGTTTGTTATCCATCATGCCGAGACTTCCTTGAATACGAAGAAAGTCTAAAAACTAGAGCCCCGGCATGACGCATGAATTACCGGTAAAAAACATCCGGTTAATGACTGATGACAACCCTTTGGTGGGACTGCCCGAGCAATCTGCGTCCAATAAAAAGCCCGGGCACACCGCTGTGCGCCCGGGCTCCCAGTACAAGCAGATCAGGCTTCGCCCATGCCCTCGGCGGGCTGACCTGCACTACCGGAACGTACCGTCTCCTCGATACGGCGACCGATTTTGGCATCGACATTGCGCCAGTACTCAAAGGCGCGCTCCAGCACCGGGCTGCGCACACCTCCCAGCAGACTGCCGGCCACCTGTTCTACCAGACGAACACGCTGGGCGTCATCAAACACCTCACGCACCAGCGTCCCCGGCTGACCGAAGTCATCATCATCCGCATGCAGGGTATAGGCACTGCGCACCATATCACCATCAGCTTCCCAGCCATCCTCCATCTTGCCGGTGGTGTCTGCCCAGCTGCGATCGCCGCTGTTGGGCGCGTAGACCGGTGCGTTACCACTGTGTTCAAAGGTCATGTGACCATCGAACATATAGGTATTGACCGCCACTTTCGGGCGGTTGACTGGCAACTGGTGGAAGTTGGTGCCGATGCGGTTGCGCTGTGCATCGTTATAGGCAAAGGCGCGCCCAAGCAGCATCTTGTCCGGCGACAGGCCAATACCCGGCACCGTATTGCCCGGGGAGAAAGCCGCCTGCTCGATCTCGGCAAAGAAGTTCTGCGGGTTGCGATTGAGCGTCATCCGCCCCACCCGGATCAGCGGATAATCCTTGTGCGACCAGATCTTGGTCAGGTCGAAGGGGTTGAAACGGTAGTTCGTCGCATCTGCGTAAGGCATTACCTGCACCGACAGCACCCAGCTGGGGTGCTCACCCCGCTTGATGGCCTCGAACAGATCGCGGCGGTGGTAATCCGCATCCTTGCCCGCCATATCGGCAGCCTCAGCGTTGCTGAAGAACTCCATGCCCTGTTCGGTATGAAAGTGATACTTGACCCAGAAACGCTCTCCGGCGGCATTCACCCACATATAGGTATGCGAGCCGTAGCCGTTCATGTGTCGCCAGGTGCGCGGCAGCCCTCGGTCCCCCATGAGATAGGTCACCTGGTGCGCCGACTCCGGGTTGTTGGTCCAGAAGTCCCACTGCATATGGTTATCCCGCAGCCCGGAATCCGGCAGGCGCTTCTGACTGCGGATGAAGTGGGGAAACTTCATCGGATCACGAACGAAGAAGACCGGAGTGTTATTGCCGACCAGGTCGTAATTGCCCTCATCGGTATAGAACTTCAGCGAAAAGCCGCGCACATCACGCCAGGTATCCGGACTGCCCATCTCTCCGGCAACGGTGGAAAAGCGCGCGAGCATCTCGGTCCGACTACCCCGCTGGAACAGCGCAGCCTTGGTGTAGGCCGACACATCCTCAGTGGTCTCGAACACCCCGAAAGCGCCTGCACCCTTGGCGTGGGGCTGACGCTCCGGCACTTTCTCCCGGTTGAAATGCGCCATCTGCTCCAGAAAGTGAACATCATGCAACATGATCGGCCCATTGGCACCGATGGTCAGCGAGTTGCGATCACTGGGCGCAGGCGCCCCGGTACTCATGGTCGAACCAGTGGTCTTGTCTGTTGAGTCTGTCATCAGGGCTGATCCTTTTTATCAGGTGGATGGGTATCCAGGCTCCCGAGGCGAATTGACAACCCCGGAATCAATCAGCATAGACCAGTTGTGTGAGCGTACCGTTGCGTAATGATGTCGGCGTGGCGACGGGCTGTACCAGAAACATCAAAGCTCCAGAATGCCGGGCTTTGATTGGGGGAACAGATGGGGGAACAGGGGATTACCAAAACAACAAAGCCCCGGAGTACGGGGCTTTGAGGATGCGATGTGGCGGAGGATCAGTCCGCCTATAACGAATAACAGCCAAGCACGACCACTCCCACCAACCCACCCCGTAACCACCCGAAATCCCAGCAATTACAAGGCATTGATTGGTTGTGATAGCCATTGATATAACAGCGGGCACCACCTATTATCACGGTACAAAGTGTCTACCAAGGTGTCTACTCAGTGTCTACCAAGCAAATCAAAGCCGATACCGCCCGAGGTGCTGCCGCGCTACTGAAAGACGGGAAGCCGGGACAGCACGCTGCTGGCGCTGGCCTGTACCTGAAAGTATCCGCGCCCGGCCTGGGATCGTGGTTTTTCCGCTACAAGATCGACGGCAAGACGCGCCGCATGGGACTGGGTGCTGCCGACACCGTGACACTAGCCGAGGCCCGTACCGCCGCACTGGAGCAACGCGCCCTATTGAGCAAGGGCATTGAACCCATGGATCACCGGGACGCCCTGCTGCGCCAGCAGAGCGCCGTCCTTGCTACGTTCGACAGCGTGGCC
>JAAYHO010000250.1 GCA_012735335.1 Gammaproteobacteria bacterium | reverse complement strand
ATCGTCAATTCAACAACACGGGTGCCAAATGACTCTTCCCGCCAGCAATACCAAACCAGCCACCTTGAGCCTCGCCATCGAGGGCATGACCTGTGCTTCCTGTGTCGGGCGGGTGGAAAAGGCCCTGGCCCGGGTCGAGGGGGTGGAGTCGGTGGCGGTCAACCTGGCGACCGAGCGGGCGGATATCAGCGCTGCCGGAGCGCTGGACAGCGCCGCGCTGGTGCAGGCGGTGGAGAAGGCCGGGTACCGGGTGCTGTCCGGCACCACCGAGCTGGCGGTGCAGAACATGACCTGTGCCTCCTGCGTCGGCCGGGTCGAGCGGGTGCTCAAAGCCGTGCCGGGGGTGACGGACGTCGTCGTCAATCTCGCCACCGAGCGAGCCAGTGTCCAGGGGGTGGCCAACGACCAGGCGCTGCTGGATGCGGTGGCCAAGGCCGGGTACCCCGGTCGGCTGGTGGGCGATGCCGGACAGGACGGGGATGCCGAAGCCGACAGAAAGGATGCTGAGCGCAAGACGCTCTGGCGCGACCTGTTGATTGCCGCCGTCCTGACGCTACCGGTGTTCATCATCGAAATGGGCTCGCACATGATCCCGGGCGTGCATGGTCTGGTGGACCGCAGCATCGGCATGCAGAACAGCTGGTACCTGCAATTTGTCCTCACCACCTTAGTGCTGGCGTTTCCGGGCCGGCGCTTCTATCAGCACGGCTTCCCGGCGCTGGCACGTCTGGCACCGGACATGAACTCGCTGGTCGCCGTCGGCACCTCGGCGGCCTACCTGTATTCGGTGGTCGCCACCTTCATGCCGCAGCTGTTGCCGGCCGGTACGGTCAACGTCTATTACGAAGCGGCAGCGGTGATAGTGGCGCTGATCCTGCTCGGTCGTTATCTGGAAGCCAGGGCCCGTGGCCGCACCTCCGAGGCGATCCAGCGCCTGGTCGGACTGCAGGCCAGAACCGCCCGGGTAGTGCGCGACGGGCAGCTGATCGATTTGCCCATTGGCGAGGTGCTGCTCGACGATGTGGTTGAGGTCAGGCCCGGCGAGCGGGTGCCGGTGGATGGCGAGCTGCTGGAAGGCCAGAGCTACGTTGACGAGTCGATGATCAGCGGCGAGCCGGTGCCGGTGGAGAAGCAGGCCGGCAGCGCGGTAGTCGGCGGCACCGTCAACCAGACCGGTGCCTTTACCCTGCGCGCCACCGCTGTGGGTGGACAGACGGTGCTGGCGCAGATTATCCGGCTGGTCGAACAGGCCCAGGCCTCCAAACTGCCGATCCAGGCGGTAGTGGACAAGGTGACCATGTGGTTCGTCCCGGCGGTGATGGGCGCTGCTCTGCTGACCTTTCTGGTCTGGCTGGTGGTCGGCCCGGAACCGGCGCTGACCTTTGCTCTGGTCAACGCGGTAGCGGTGCTGATCATTGCCTGTCCCTGCGCCATGGGTCTGGCCACGCCGACCTCGATCATGGTCGGCACCGGCCGGGGCGCTGAGCTGGGCGTGCTGTTTCGCAAGGGCGAGGCGCTGCAACTGCTGAAGGATGCCCGGGTGGTGGCGGTGGACAAGACCGGCACCCTGACCGAAGGGCACCCGGTACTCACCGATCTGGAACTGGCCGACGGTTTTGATCGGGCGACGGTACTGGGGCAGGTGGCAGCAGTGGAATCCCGTTCCGAGCATCCGATTGCCCGGGCGATAGTCGATGCCGCCGTGCAGGAGGGCATCGAGCTGCCGGAGCTGAGCGATTTCGAGTCGGTGACCGGCATGGGTGTGCGCGCCAGTGCGGGAGGGGTGTCGGTACAGGTCGGCGCCGACCGCTATATGCGCGAGCTGGGACTGGATGTGGCGGTATTCGCCGATACCGCCGGGCGTCTGGGGCGCGAGGGCAAATCGCCCTTGTATGCGGCGGTGGATGGCAGGCTGGCGGCGATTATCGCCGTGGCCGACCCGATCAAGCCCAGTACCCCGGCGGCCATCGAGGCACTGCATCAGCTCGGCCTCAAGGTGGCGATGATCACCGGTGACAACCAGGTCACCGCCCGGGCCATCGCCGACCGGCTGGGTATCGACGAGGTGGT
>JAAYHO010000249.1 GCA_012735335.1 Gammaproteobacteria bacterium | reverse complement strand
TCGGCTTTACCAAGACCCTGTCGCTGGAGCTGGGGCCGTTGGGTATTACCGCCAACAGCATCCACCCCGGCGCCGTGGACGGCCCGCGCATCCAGGCGGTATTCGAGGGCCGAGCCAAGGTCTCGGGCCGCAGCGTGGAAGAGGAAATCGCATCGGCGATGGACAACCAGTCGATCAAGCGCTTCGTTGACCCGACGGATATTGCCGCGCTGGTGCTGTTCCTGACCGGCCCGCACGGACGCAGCATCTCCGGCCAGTTGTTCCCCATCGACGGCGACTCCAAGGCGGCGAGCTGATCATGAACCAGGCAGATCGGGAAGCAGGTGCCCCGCAGGCCAGGCCCAGTCTGTGGCAGGGCCGGGCAGCGGTGCTGATCGGCATAGTGCTGCTGGGTATCGGCCTGCGCTATGCGGTGACCGGCCTGTCGCCCCTGCTCACCGATGTGCGGCAGGCACTGGGCATAGGCACTGCGGGAGCGACCCTGATCGGCATGCTGCCGACCCTGTGCTTCGGTGCGGCGGGTTTTCTCACACCGCTGATCGTCCGGCGGCTGGGGGCCGAGGGCACTGCCCTGCTGGCGGTGAGCATTGCCGCACTGGGCAGCCTGCTGCGCCCCTATGTCGACAGCTCGCAGGTTTTCATCCTGCTCAGTGCGGTCGCCCTGTTCGGCATGGGCATGGGCAACGTGGTCGGCGCGCCGCTGGTGAAGAAATACTTCCCGGATCGCCAGGCGGTCATGATCACGGTATTTGCCCTGCTGATGCAGGGTGGTGCGACCCTGCCGGCGATGACCGCGATACCGGTAGCCAACGGCTGGGGCTGGCAGGCCTCGCTGGCGTCCTGGGGGCTGATCTCGTTGATCGCCATCGTCCCCTGGGTCATCCAGCTGTTGAAGATGCGCAGTGCCCGGGCAGGCAGTGCAGCGGATAGCCGCAGCCCGGGGCAGGCCAACGCCGGCTTCGGGCTGGGTCAGCTGCTGACCAACCCGGTGGCCGCCGGTACTGCGTTGTTCTATGCCATGGCCTCGCTGAACATCTACGCCATGCTGGCCTGGATGCCGACCATACTGCAGCAGTATCTGGGCATGGATCGGGAGGCGGCAGCGCTAGCCTTCTCGGTATACACCTTCGTCACCCTGCCGATGGCATTGATCACTCCCTTGATCGCCAACAAGCTGAACAACCCGACCGGGCTGGCCATCGCCCTGGCGGCTTCGGGGCCACTGGGGTATCTGGGCATCCTGTTCGGTATCGGCCCGGCCTGGCTGATGGCACTGGTGGCCGGTCTGGCCGGTGGTGCCTTCCCGCTGGCAATTGCCATGTTCAACCTGCGCTCACGCACCACCGCAGGCTCCACTGCCATTGCCGGGTTCGCCATGGGTATCGGCTACCTCGCTGGCACCCTGGGGCCGCTGTTGGGTGGCTGGCTGTTTGCAGTGACCGGCACCTGGGCGGCACCACTGTGGGTCTATGTGGCCAGCGTGGTGCCGATGGCCATCGGCGCCAGCATGATGGCCAGACCCGGGCGTTTTCTGGAAGACGGTCTGCAGAAATAAGGGGGCGGAAGCGGGTGCAGCCTCAGGGCTGCGCCACTGTCGCCACATTCTCAGCCTCGAAGGTATCCTTCATCGCCTGATAGCGCTGCTCCAGCTCGCGGCGGATCTGGCGGCGCTGCTCGGCCTGATAGAAGCGGCGCTTCTGGTCGAAGGTCTGCGGCTCCAGTGGCGGCACCGGGGTAGGCTTGCCCTGATCATCCACCGCCACCATGGTGAAGAAGCAGCTGTTGGTATGGCGCACCGTCTTGGCGCGGATATCCTCGGTGATGACCTTGATGCCGATCTCCATCGAGGTATTGCCGGTGTAGTTCACCGAGGCCAGGAAGGTCACCAGCTCACCCACATGGATGGGCTGTCTGAAGTTGACCTGATCCACCGACATGGTCACCACATAATGCCCGGCATAACGGCTGGCACAGGCATAGGCCACCTCATCCAGGTACTTGAGCAGCGCACCGCCATGCACATTGCCGGAAAAGTTCGCCTTGTCCGGCGTCATCAGTACGGTCATGCTCAGTTCTGCGGTGCTCATCAACATCCTGTTCAACCTCTGGTCTGGGGGCCATTACTTTAATCCTTTCCCCCGGCCTGGGCTATTGAGGCTGCCTATCGTCCCCATTCACGATCTCCGGTAGAACGGCGATGTATGCTGTGCCAGCACCGACTTTCCTGCCGGTACTGACGAGTCTGGGGCCGATCCAACTGGATTAAAATATATAGCCCAGCCGCAGGTGATACACCGTAACCCGCGGCCCCTGGTGCACATCGAGGTCCCGGCTCACACTTCCGAGAATATGCGTATTTTTCGACATGAAAGTCCCAGCCGCAATACCGATCGAATCATTATTCAGCCGATCCGTTACTCGGGCTCCATTCAGAGTCTGCTCAGCTCCCCATTTGTGCCGATACTGCAGTGACACATTGGACCTTGGTGCAAACTCATATCGCAAGTTGGCATAAACCTGGTAAAGAGGATCGGTTTCTATACCCAGCTTGTCGGTATCACCATATATTTCATACTCACCGACTGCTTCGGCAAACACCTTGGAATCGCCCAGCCGATGGACATAGGCAGTCTGAAAGTTGTACGCCCATTTGTCCGAGCTGGGAGCAAAGCCCTGGGCTTTCTTCGAGCCGGTAGGCGCCATTACCCTGAACGCCACCCCGGCAAACCGTCCCTTGCTTCTGTCTGCATACGGCCATAGCGTCGCACCAACAAAAACATCGCCCATGGCGCCCTGCCCCACTCTTGCATACAATCTCTGCCCACACTTCAAGCTGCCTGCCGTGCAGCCCTGCATAAAATAACGAAACCGCCATGCCCAACACTGCCAAAACCGCCCCCACTCCAGCCAAC
>JAAYHO010000248.1 GCA_012735335.1 Gammaproteobacteria bacterium | reverse complement strand
TCCATGGGCCTCGGAGTTACCCGCACGCTGGATTGCCGCATCGCTGCGCTCCTCGCAATGACGAGGAATGGGGCAGCGCCACACCAAGCACACCACATCCCCAACGTCATTGCGAGGCCGAAGGCCGTGGCAGTCCATGGGCCTCGGAGTTACCCGCACGCTGGATTGCCGCGTCGCTGCGTTCCTCGCAATGACGGGAGGGACGGGGTTGCATTGACTGCCTATATCACCTCCATTGGCAGCGTTTGCGCCCCCTATCAGGCATAATGGACGGCATCGAATCAGAGGAGCCCCCTGTCATGCTGATGGTGATTTCCCCCGCCAAGACCCTGGACTACGACACCGCGCCAGCTACCGAGCGCCACACCCTGCCCCGCTATATGGATCACAGCGCCGAGCTGATCGAGGTGCTGCGGGACAAGTCACCCCAGGAGATTGCCAAGCTGATGTCCATCTCCGACAAACTGGCCGCGCTGAACGTGGCGCGTTACGGCAGTTGGAGTCCGCAGGCGACCACCGAGAACAGCAAGCAGGCGCTGCTGGCGTTCAAGGGTGATGTGTACACCGGCCTGAACGCGACCGACTTCAGCGAAGACGACTTCGACTTTGCCCAGCAGCATCTGCGCATGCTCTCCGGTCTGTACGGCATCCTGCGGCCGCTGGACCTGATGCAGCCCTACCGTCTGGAAATGGGTACCAAGCTGGCCAACCCCCGGGGCAAGGATCTGTATGCCTTCTGGGGTAACCAGATCACCGAATGGCTGAATCAGGATCTGGCTGAACAGGGTGATAACGTCCTGCTCAACCTGGCCTCTCAGGAATACTTCGGCGCAGTCAAACCCAAGGCACTGAATGGCCGTCTGATCGAAACCGTGTTCAAGGATCAGAAGAACGGCCAGTACAAGATCATCAGTTTCTACGCCAAGAAGGCCCGGGGACTGATGGCCCGCTATGTGATCAAGGAACGGCTGACCGACCCGGAGGGCCTGAAGGACTTCAATCTGGACGGTTACCGCTACGACCAGGCCAGCTCCGGCCCGGACACTCTGGTGTTCCTGCGCGACGAGCAGAACTGACCCTTCAGCCCCCTCACCTCAGGCCCCAGCCAGCCGGTCACGGAACGCCAGATAGTGTTCCAGCACCGGCCCGGGTGCCTCGACCTGCGGATAATGGCCGATACCCGGCAACACCACGGTATCGGCATCCGCAATCAGTTGCCGGTAGCGCTGCACCATGTGCTCGCCGGAAATCGGATCAGCCGCTCCATCAATCACCCGCAGCGGCACTGAGGTCTGCTGCATGGCAGTCACCCAGCGCTCGCGGTGGATCGGGCGCTCGGCCATATAGCGGATCAGCCGGTGCATCACCGCCGGGCCGTTATGGGTGATGATCAGCGTCCAGAAGGCATCCAGCTCCTCGTTACTCGGTTGGGTGTTGGGCCCGAAGATGCGACTGAAGGTGGTCGCCATGCGCTCCCGGGAGAAGCGCCGCCCGATGAGAAAGCCGATGGGACTCATCAGCAGTTTCTGCAGCAGTACCGGCCGGTGGGTTTCTGGAAACAGCCCCCCGTTGAGAAAGCACATGCTCAGTATCCGCGACTGCCCCTCATGCTCCCGGGCCAGCAGCTCCTGGGCCACGCTGTCGCCATAGTCATGGGCCAGTACATGGTACTGCTCAACACCCAGATGCTGCAGCAACGCCTGCTGGATATCCGCCTGCTCCAGCAGGCTGTAGGCATGACCCCGGGGCTTGGCGGAAAAGCCGAAACCGAGCATGTCGCAGGCGATCACCCAGTAGCGTTGGGTAAGCGGTCGCCACAGGTAATGCCAGTCCCAGGCCCCGGACGGAAAACCATGGATCAGCAACAGCGGCTCGCCCTCGCCCGCCTCCCAATAGCGCAGGCGATGCTCACCGAACATGAAGTCCCGCCCCTGCGCCGCCCATTCGGCAATTGGAATGCCCGCCATACCAGTCATATACAATAACTCCCACTCTCACCATTCATGCGCCCCATCCTGTGCCAGCCGGGACTGGATACGGCATACTGGCAACCCAGTTTATGGAGAGTCTAGAGCGTGACCGACCCGAGCACTGTCAATCAGCTTACAGTGTCGCCCGGCATGACCGGCGAGCATATCGAACTGCTGCAGAAGAACCGCTGGTTCCGCGGCCTGCCCGCCGATGCCATCAGCGCCATGGTCACCATGGCCAGATTGAAGCGGCTGGAGGACGGGCAGCGGCTGCATGCCCAGGGCGATCTGCCGGACGGCCTGTACGGGGTCAGCAAGGGCAGCATTCGGGTCAGCAGCAGCGGGGCCGATGGCCGGGAGGCATTGCTCACGGTGCTGGCCCCCGGTAACTGGTTCGGCGAGATTTCCCTGTTCGACGGCCTGCCGCGTACCCACGACGCCCACGCCATGGGTGCCACCGAGCTGCTGTTCATCCCCCGGCGGGAATTCAATCAGTTGCTGGAGCGCCAGCCGGAGCTGTATCCGCACTTCATGCGCCTGCTGTGTCGCCGCCTGCGGCTGTCGTTCAACATGCTCGAAGACAGCGCCCTGCTGCCCCTGCCCGCCCGTCTGGCCAAGCGCCTGCTGATGCACGCGCAGTATTATGGGGACCTGGGAATGGGTACCGAGCGGCTGGCTATCCAACTGTCTCAAGAAACCCTGGGGCTGATGCTCAACAGCTCAAGACAGAGCATCAACCGCCTGCTCAAACAGTTCGAGCAGGCTGGTTGGGTGCAGATCCATTACAGCCAGATCAGCATTCTGGATGAGGAAGCGCTGACCCGGGTGGCCAATGGCAGCGAGCAGTTGCCGAAGTGATTCGCTGCGAGGGCGCCAGCCTCAACCGGCCTGCAGCTGCGCCACAAACTCATCCAGCCAGGGCTCGGCATCGGTTTCCGGGGTGACGGTCTCGCTGGCGTCCAGCCGCAGCATGGGGCTGATCTCCCGGGCCTGCAGTTCCAGCAGCAGCTCGCGGATCTGCTCTCCGCCCTGACAGAAGGTATCGCCGTAGCCCGAATCACCCAGCGCGATCACGCCGAAGGGCTTGTCGGTCAGCAGCGGGAAGCGCGACTGCATCTCGTAGTAGAAATCCTGAATGGTATCCGGCAGCTCGCCCATGCCGGTGGTGGAGCAGCAGGCCAGCAGGGCGTCGGCGTTCGCTTCCAGCAGCGCGTCCACGCTCAACGGCTTGAGCCGGGTAACCTGCAACCCCGCCGCCCGGCAGCGCTCGGCTGCTACATCAGCCACTTCGTCGGCTGTACCAAATACGGATCCACTGAATATCGCCAGATGCATTGTTGCTCCTATCACTATCACATTCGCGGGCATTATGCCCTGATGTGCGGCAGCTGTCCGGGCTGCGGCACGCCAGGGGCCTGCCGGCATGCTAAGATAGCCGCCGTCATCCACCTTTTATTACCGTGCCATGCCCGATAAACCGACCGTTCTGATCACCGGCGCCGCCCAGCGCGTAGGCCTGCATTGCGCCCAGCGCTTTGCAGCTGACGGTTACCGTGTGCTGATCACCTGCCGGCAACCGCGTCCGCAATGGCAGCAACAGCCACTGGACGGTATCGAGGTATTGCTCGCCGACTTCTCCAGCGTGGACGGCATAGAGCAACTGATCGATACCCTGCGCAACCGCGGCATCCGCCTGCGGGCGCTGATCCACAACGCTTCCGAATGGCTGAATGACGAGCACGAGGCCGAAGCTCTGCAGGCCATGTTCATGGTGCACATGCAGGCACCCTACCTGCTGAACCTGGCCAGCGAGCAGTTGTTCGATGCCGATGGCGTTGGCGACATCATCCATATCAGCGACCATGTCGCCCAGCGCGGCAGCGCCCGGCACATTGCCTACAGTGCCAGCAAGGCCGGCATGGAGGCGCTGAGCCGCTCCTTTGCCGCACGTCTGGCCCCGCGCATCAAGGTCAACAGCATCGCCCCGGCGCTGATCATGTTCAACGATGGCGACCCGCAGGACTACCGGGAAAAGGCGCTAGCCAAGTCCGCACTGGGTATAGAGCCGGGCCCGGAGGTGGTTTATCAATCCATCCGTTACCTGATGGACAACCCTTACGTTACCGGCACCTGCCTTGACCTCAACGGCGGCAGAAACCTCAAATGAACCGACACGAGAATTCCGATGAGTCTTGAAAAGCTGACCAGCAACTACCACGACATCCTCACCAACCTGGGGGAAAACCCGGAGCGCGAAGGGCTCAAGGGCACCCCCCAGCGGGCAGCCAAGGCCATGCAGTTCCTGTGTCGCGGCTATGAGCAATCGCTGGATGAGATCGTCAACGGCGCGCTGTTCGAGTCCTCCAGCGACGAGATGGTGATCGTCAAGAACATCGAGCTGTACTCCCTGTGCGAACACCACATGCTGCCCTTTATCGGCAAGGCTCACGTCGCCTACCTGCCCAACGGCAAGGTCATCGGCCTGTCCAAGGTGGCACGGATTGTCGACATGTTCGCCCGCCGCCTGCAGATTCAGGAAAGTCTGACCCGGCAGATCGCTACCGCCGTGCAGACGGTCACCGACGCCCGGGGTGTGGCCGTGGTGATTGAAGCCCAGCACATGTGCATGATGATGCGCGGGGTGGAAAAGCAGAACTCGTCGATGATGACCTCGGTGATGCTCGGCGCCTTCCGCGAATCCTTCAACACCCGGCAGGAGTTCCTGCAGCTGATCGGACGGAACAACTGATATGCAACGCCTGCAGCCCGGCATGGCGCGGATCAGGATCAAGAACCTGCGCCTGCGTACCTACATCGGCATCAAGGAAGAAGAGATCAACAACCGTCAGGATGTGGTGATCAACGCCAACATTCTCTATCCCGCCGACAACGCGGTGGAAATCAACGAGATAGAGCACGCGCTGAACTACCGCACCATCACCAAGGCGATCATCAGTCATGTGGAGAACAGCCGCTTCGCGCTGCTGGAGCGCATGACCCAGGAAGTGCTCGATATCGTCATGCGCAACCCACAGGTGCACTACGCTGAAGTGGAAGTGGACAAGCCCCACGCCCTGCGCTTCTCCGAGTCGGTGTCCATCACCCTGAGCGCCGAGCGCTGAAGCGGTAGACCAGCCAGATGACCGTCGACCACTTCAAAGCCCGTATCGGTGATCCCGCTCACCGCTTTGCCGATACTCTGACCTTTATCGAGCAGCACTATCACTATCAGCCCAGCGGCTTCCATAATGGCCCGCTGTACAACAGTGCCGAGCAGAACCAGGGCTCCTGCCGGGTACTGGCCATGGCGCTGGATCTGGGGTTGAACGAGCAGCAGACACTGCAGTGCTTTGCCGAACACTACCAGGCGGTACTGGCCGATCCAGCGGGCAGCGCGCACGCCAATATCCGCGCGCTGACGCAGCACGGCCTGGGCGCGGTACGTTTTGACAATCAGCCATTAACCCGGCGCTGAGGCACCGGTCCAGGGAGCAGATATGGCAGTAAAACAACTCCATCCCAGCGGTGACTTCCCTGCCCCCGGCATCTTCCGCCGGGCGGCCAGCGCCTTCTACGATCTGCTGCTGTGTGTGGCGTTGGTCATGGTACTGACAATGACCTACCAGCAGGGAGCTCTGCGTCTGGTATACGGTGCCGAGACACTGGAGGCCATGGCCGACAGCGGGCAGCTGGACCGCGACCCACTGCTGACGGTGCTGGTGATCATCGCCATCTACGGCTTCTTCGGCCTGTTCTGGACCCTGCGCGGCCAGACCCTGGGCATGCAGGCCTGGCGCATGCGCGTGCAGCAGCTCGATGGTACCTCCATCACCTGGCGTCAGGCGATCAACCGGGTCAGTGTGTCACTGATCAGTTGGCTGTGCGGTGGACTGGGTATCTGGTGGGCGCTGTGGGACCGGCAATCACGCACCTGGGCAGATATCGCCTCCGGCACCCGCACCGTGGTATTGCCCAAGGCCTGAACCATGGAGTTCCCTTCTGGGAACGTCGAGCACCAGCTCGATGAGCGGCGCTGACCGAGACACCGCGGACGAGCTGGTGCTCGTCCCTCCCAGGACAACCCCCAGGTCAGCCGGCCCGCCGGATCAACCAGAGCCCCATGCCAATCAGGATCAGGATCGGCAGCACTACCGCAATCAGCGGCGAGAAGCCGAACACCAGGCTGGAAGGGCCAAGCAGGTCCTGCACGATGCGGAAGGTGAAACCCACCAGTACCCCGGTAAACACCCGCTGGCCGAGGGTGACCGAGCGCAGCGGGCCGAAGATGAAGGAGATGGCGACGAACACCAGCGCTGCGGTAGTTACCGGTTGCAGCAGCTTCTTCCAGAACGCCAGCCAGTACTGACTGTTGTTCAGCCCCTGCTCGGCCAGATAGCCCTGGTAATGCCAGATCCCGGTCAGCGGCAGCACCTCTGGGTCCAGCAGTACCACCCGCAGCAGGCTGGGTGACAGCCCCACGTCCCAGCGCTGCTGGGCATGCTGTTCTATCCGGCTGGTGCCGTCCTGCTGGAACAGGGTCGCGGCCACATCCTCCAGCAGCCAGTGCTCCTCCTCGACGGTGGCGCGCTGGGCAAAGCTGGTTTCCAGCAGGCGGCGCTCATCGTCGAAGCGATAACGGGTGATACCGTGCAGGGTGCCGTTGGGTTGCACGGCGTTGATATGAATGAAGTCGTCCCCTTCCCGGTGCCACAGTCCCTTGGACTTGACCGCCTCGCCACTGCCCAGGGCCATGGCCCGGCGGCTTTCGGCGAGGTTCTCGGACCAGGGCGCGGCATACTCACCAAGCAGCACCCCGGCCAGCATCAGCACCAGCAGCGGCTTGAGCACCGAGCCCATGATGCGGCTGATGGACACCCCGGAGGCGCGCATTACCGTCAGCTCTGAGTTGCTGGCCAGCGTTCCCAGCCCGATCAGACAGCCGACCAGCGCCGCCATCGGCAGCAGCTCGTAGAGTCGCCGGGGGAAGGTCAGCAGCACATAGACCAGCGCCTCCAGGGCGCCATAACCGCCTTCCAGATCCTCCAGCTCGCCGATATAGGCAAACAGCAGATCCAGCCCGACGATGATCGCCGCCACACTCAGCACACTGAACAGGACGGTGGAACCGATATGCCGATCAAGCAGCCGCATGGGCACCTCCCTTCGGCATGCCGCCGGGGGCCGTCAGCGCGCGGAAGTTGAGCAACACGCCTACCCCGAGAAACAGCAGGTGCACCCACCACAGACCGATTGCCACCGGGGTCCTGCCCGACTCCATCCAGCCGCGGGCGCTGATCAGCAGCGCCAGATAGGCCATATACAGAAACACCGCCGGGATCAGCTTCAGAAAACGCCCCTGACGTGGGTTGACCCGTGCCAAGGGGACTGCAAAGAAGGCCACGATGGGCACCAGCAGCGGCAGCGCCAGCCGCCACTGCAGCTCGGCACGGTCCTTCAGATCATCGCTGCCCAATAACCGCAGGGTGGACATGGCTTCGCGGTCGGTGATCTCCTTGATGACTTCCGGCTTGGGCAGCAGCACACCGTAGGCGTCGTACTGAACAGTGCGGAAATCCGCCGCCCCGGGCCGTCCGTCATAGCGATAACCATTGTGCAACACCAGATAACGACTGCCATCGGCCGTCAGTTGCTGACGCCCGCTCTCGGCAACCAGCACGCCCACGCTGGCATCCTCACCGGAGCCGGTGCGCTCGGCAATGAACACGGTTTCCAACTCGGTCCGGTCATCCGACAGGCCGCCGGCGTAGGTCACCCGCTGGCCGCTGCCCAGGGTCTGAAAGCGACCGGCGGCCAGGGTATCGAATTCGGTCATGGCATCCTGCTCATTGAACAGCTGCTGGGTCTTCAGCACTCCGGCCGGTGCCACCCACAGACTCAGCCAGGCAATGAACAGCGCCACCAGCAGCGCCGGGCCCTGGGTATAGCCGAGAATCTTCCGGTCACTGATGCCGGTCGCCGACAGCACGGCCATCTCACTGTCCAGATGCATGCGTCCGTAGGCCAGCAGAATGCCGAGAAACATGCCCAGCGGCACGATCAGCATCATGAAACCGGGCACCCGAAACGCCATGATGGTGAACAGCACACCCGGATCCAGCTGGCCCGCCGCGGCCTGTGCCAGATACTTGATGAAACGACCACTCATGATGATCAGCAGCAGCACGCCGCTGACCGCTGCCAGGGTGGTCAACACCTCGCGACTGAGGTATCGGAATACAATCACACTTTGCTTCCTTGAATCCGGGGCTTTATGGGCTCACGGGAATAGGCCAGAATGCAGACCAGCATATCTGCCCGTAACGGCTAACCAAGGGCAGCATTATCGGTCAATCCACCTGATTTGTCTTGGGGAGTACCATGGAGTTCAACGTTAAACACGGCGCACTGGCAACCATCAAAACCGGCTGCCTGGTAATCGGCATCAGCGAAGCAAAAACCCTCAGCGGCGCCGCCGCCGAGCTGGACACCGCCAGCGGCGGCCAGCTCAGTGCTGCGATCAAGCGCGGTGACATCAGCGGCAAGTCCGGCCAGAGCCTGATGCTGTTCGCCCTGCCCGGCATCACTGCTCAGCGGGTACTGCTGGTCGGCACCGGCAAGGAAGAGCTGAACGTCCGCGCCTGGCGCAAGCTGGTCAGCTCGGTAACCGGACAGTTGAAGAATGGCGGCGCCAGCGATGCGACGCTGGCCCTGAGTGAACTGCCGGTCAAGGATAGCGACCTCTATGCCCGCACCCGACTGCTGGTGGAAAGCGTACGCGACAGCCTCTATCAGTTCGACCAGTTCAAGAGCAAGAAGGCTGACAAGCCCCGCCTGAAGAAGTGCAGCCTGTGGTCAGCCGACAAGGCCGACGCCGCCGCTCTCAAGCAGGCCATTGCCCACGGCCAGGCCATCAGCGACGGCGCGCACCTGACCCGCAACCTCGGCAACCTGCCGGGCAATATCTGTACCCCAACCTATCTGGCCAAGGAAGCCAGAGCACTGGCCAAGGAGCTCAAGGGCACCGAAGTGGAAGTGCTCGACGAGAAGGACATGAAGGCCCTGGGCATGGGCTCGCTGCTGTCGGTCAGCGCGGGCAGTGCAGAACCGGCCAAGCTGATCCGCCTCAGTTATCAGGGCGCCGACAGCAAGAGCAAGCCCCACGTACTGGTCGGCAAGGGCATCACCTTCGACACCGGTGGCATCAGCATCAAGCCCGGTGCCGGGATGGACGAAATGAAATACGACATGTGCAGTGCCGCCACCGTGCTGGGTGTATTCAAGACCGTCGCCAGCCTGCAGCTGCCGATCAACCTGACCGTGATCATCGCCGCCGCCGAAAACATGCCCAGCGGTACCGCCACCAAGCCCGGCGATATCGTCACCAGCATGTCCGGCCAGACCATCGAGATCCTCAATACCGACGCCGAAGGCCGTCTGGTACTGTGCGATGCGCTGACCTACGCCGAACGCTTCAAGCCTGCCAGCGTGGTCGATATCGCCACCCTGACCGGCGCCTGCATCATTGCCCTGGGCACCAAGACCACCGGCGTCATGGGTAACAACGATGAACTGGTCGAGCAACTGCTCAGCGCTGGCGAGCAGGCCGGTGACCGCGCCTGGCAACTGCCACTGTTCGAGGAATACCAGGAGCAACTGGACAGCCCCTTCGCCGACATGGCCAACATCGGTGGACGCGAGGCCGGTACCATCACCGCCGCCTGCTTCCTGTCGCGCTTCACCAAGGCCTACCCCTGGGCGCATCTGGATATCGCCGGGACAGCCTGGATCAGCGGCGGCAAGGACAAGGGCGCAACCGGCCGCCCGGTGCCCCTGCTGACCCAGTATCTGTTGAACCAGATCCAGGGCTGAGCCCAATGTCTCCCCTGCCACCCTCTGCGTACAGAGGGTGACGGGGCTGAAGGCCAGACACCGAAATTACCAACCAGTCATCACCCCTGCGCGGCAACGCTTCCGTTTCTATCGCGATCAGGGCTATCCTCTGACCACTCATCAGATACGGATAGCAGGATGAAGCATGAAGCAGCGCGAGCCAACGGACCCATCCCGCTTGCTCAAGGATCTGGAATCCATCCGCACTCTGCTGGATGAAGACCAGCCTGCAGAGCCGGCCATGGACATTCCCCTGTTGGAGGACATCATCACCTCCAGTAGCGACAAGCCGGTACCACCCCCCACCCCAGAGCCCGCCACTCAATCTGCAGGCAAGTCACCCAACCCCTTCCTGCCCTATGAATCGCTGGCCAAGCTGGCCGGTGAACGCGTGCAACTGGAACGCCTGCTGCAACAGAGCCTGCAGGACATGCCCTCCAGCCCCCATACCGGCGCCCGGGAAGTGCGCATGGAAGCCCGCCTGCACTCCGAAGCGCAGTTGATACTCCAGGACGTGATCGACGAAATACTGCCCATGATTGAAGCATGGGCTACGCAAACGCATGAGCAGCAAGCTGGAGCAGATAGTTCAGGAGAAGTTGAAACAGCAACAGCAGAGCGGGGAGTGAGGGCTCTGCTGTGCTTCACTCATGTGCTGACCCGAAGCGTCAGCCTTCGGTCTCGGTACGCGACTCGCGGACTATCTCGATCAGCGCATTGAGCGCATCCGTTGCGGTAAAGATACCCAGCAGCTCGCCCTCATCATCCTTGACGATAACGCTGCCGACCTTGCGTTCGGACATCCGGTAGGCCACCTCATCCAGTGGGGTGCCAGCGGTCACACACAGGGGATTCTCGGCCATGATATCGGAGGCCTGCACCTGAAACTTTTCCGCCGCACTCAGCCCGGAAAAGATCCTCACATCACGATCACTCACCACACCGACCACCTCCCTGCCACGAACAATCGGCAGGTGACGGATACCATGCTTCTCCATCAGCAGGCGCAGATCATCAACCATCACGCTTTCATCCGCAGTGATGGGGTCGGGGGTGGTGAACTCTTCCACCGGAACATCTATAGGCATGGCAACTCTCCTTTGAACCACCGCAACAACGCGGATGCATCAGCTACGATGGTTCACCATATTGGCGGAGAGATCAATTGATACCGAGCAATATCAGGCCGGCTCAGCCGCCGCCTGCTGGTGCAGTTGCTCGCTCATGCGCAGGGCATCCTTGCGGAAGCAGCGAGCGGCCTGCAGCAGTGCCAGCAGGGTGAGGAACAGGGCTACCGGGATCAGCAGCATGGCATCGTGCAGACCAATGGCCTTGAAGGTCTCGGTCATTTCGGTGGCACCCGCTGCGTGCATTGCCGCTACCGCCGAGCGGTCGGACAGCCAGCCCACTACCAGCGGCCCAAGGCCCCCGCCCAGCAGATACAGACCGGCAAAGAACAGTGCCATGGCAGTGGCCCGCAGGCGCGGCTCCACCACATCCTGAATCGCCGTGTAGACGCAGGTGTAGAAGTTGTAGGAGAACAGCCAGCCGATACTGAACACACCAACGAATACCGCTGTCTCGATGCGCCCGGCCATCAGCGCCCAGCCGGTGCACAGCGCCGCCACCAGCATGCTGAAGGCAGCAAACAGCAGACGACCGGCACCCCAGCGCTGATGGATGCGATCCGCCAGCCAGCCGCCCAGGGTCAGGCCGAACAGGCCGGTCACCCCGACGATCACCCCGGTGGCCATGGCCGCACTCTGCAGCCCCAGACCGAAGTAGCGCTGCAGCATCGGCACCATGAAGGAGTTACAGGCATAGGAGGCAAAGTTGAACGCCAGACCGGCCAGCACCAGCCACCAGAAGGTCGGGATCGAAAGTACCTTGCGCAGCGGCTTTTCCACCGGTGCAGCACTGACCTGTACCGCCTCAGCCCCACCCCGGGTCGGCTCGCGGATGAAGAACAGGAACAGCGCCAGAATCAGTCCGGGCACAGCGGCAATCAGGAAGGGCGCGCGCCAGCTGTCGAACGCCTGAACCATGGCACCGATGGTGAAAAACGCCAATAGCAGGCCCAGCGGCAGGCCCAACATGAAAATACCCATGGCCCGCGCACGCTTGTGCGCAGGGAACAGGTCACCGATCAGAGAGTTGGCGGCCGGGGCGTAACTGGCCTCACCGATACCCACGCCCATGCGAATCAGCAGGAAGCTCCAGAAGTTCCATGCCAGACCGTTCAAGGCGGTCAGGCCACTCCAGACGGTCAGGCCCCAGCCGATGATCTTGCGCCGCGCCCCGGTATCCGCCATCCGCCCCAGCGGCAGCCCCGCAATGGCATAGACGATGGTGAAAGCGGTACCGATCAGCCCCAGCTGCAAATCGCTCAGCCCCCATTCCATGCGGATCGGTTCAATGATGATCGCCGGAATAGTGCGGTCGAAGAAGTTGAACAGGTTGGCAAGAAACAGCAGAAAAAGAATACGCCAGGCGTGGGACGCTTGCTGGTTGGGCTGCATATAGATCACTCTTGTTATTATTCCGTTAAACGCAATCTAGAGCCTTTGCATGGGCCTGTCTGCGACTATTCGCCAGATTTATATTGGCTGATGTGCCCCCTTCTGCGCATCAATCCTTGTCTTCCGGCTCATCCATATCATGCACATCACTGGCATCCCTGGGTATCGCCGAGGCCTGATCCTTGGGCAGCACCGCGGGGGTCAGCACCGAGGCGGTGTCCGTCTCGCTGGACAGGGTCAGGAACGCCAGGTGCGTTTCATAGCGCTCAAGCACGTCATCTATCACCTGCTGCCGGTTCAGCCCCATCAGATCGTAACCGCCGGAGCCGGTCTGGGTGAAGACTTCCAGCCGGTAATACAGGTCCGTCTCACGGGACATGCGGCCAGTGAACATGGGTACCGGCGCCTTCCAGATCGGGAGGGTCGATTGGCATGGATTCTCTCTAGCATATGCAGAAAAAAGGGGACTGAATTTCTGCTAATGGCTGGGCCACCGCTCTTCAAGCGTAGACCACAAGAGTGCAAGCAGCGATTAATCCTGCCACTGAGGGAAACAATAAGCGGTATGACTCTGAGACATGACCTGCAGCCGTCCCACGCCGCAATCAGCGGCATGAAACAGTCTGCAGTATGTTGTGAGGTCGTGTTACTTGATAAGACGGATAGTCAGGGGCGCGCGGAAGTCGTTGCCCTTGGAAGTGGAAACCGCCCCCATGATGCAGATCACCAGGTGGGTAATGGCGATGATCGGAATCAGGAAAGCACCGATCACGATAAAGGCCAGAATGAAGGCAGCGACATAAGCGATGATGGCAGTGATCGACCAGTTCAGCGCCTCTTTCGCCTGTCCTCTGACATAAGCGTCATCGGTCTTCACCAGGTAGACAATCAGACCCGGGATGAAGCCGAAAAACAGGGTACCGATCCAGGTCAGCAGGGCGAAGTTCTTGGACTCCTGACTCACCACCCCAACTTCCGCTGTCTCTTCAATACTCATGGCATATCTCCATTGCATTTATTTGTGTCGAAACACCATAAGGTAAGTGAGAAAGTGTTTCAATACCATGAACTTGCAATTGTTCACTCACAACCGCTCACGCACTACATCCGTGATCCGGGCCTCCACAGTACGCTGGATCCGGTCCTCGATCTCGCTGCACAGCGAATCCACCTCCTGCACCGAGCTGCCCACCACAACCATGCTCCACTCGCTGCTATCCAGACTGTCCCGCGCCCCACTCTCGCACACCGCCACCGCCGGATTGCGCCCGTAGCGTTCATGCATACCGCCCATACGCTGGCGCTTCTCCTTCAGAGAAGTGCAGCCCGGCAGGGAAAAGGTCATGGTGAGGATAGCGATATGCATCAGTTTTTCTCCGTGAAAAAGCCATTGGCCATCAAGGATGCCCAGTAGCGGCCGATACACTCAGGGTAACAGGCCAGACACGGACTACCCATGAGCCCGACAATCCCACCCAGCATGCCCAGCCTGCCGACAGTAACTGCCAGCCCCAGCAGTGGCACGGCACCGGCAAACCAACCGTTGCCATCCAGCACCGGCGATACTGTCGACCTGTCCAGCCTCGGTCGAGCTCTGGCTGCTCTGGGGCAGACCAATCAACCCAGTAGAACCGAGGGTGAAGCGTCCGGCTACGAGCTGCCTGAAGAAGCTCAACGCCTGATGGAACTCATTCAGGACCTTCAGCGCCAGCTTCAGGAAAAGCAACAGGAACTCATGCAGATAATGGCTGACGCCAACCTGAGCCATGAGGCCAAACAGGTCAAACTGGCCGAGGTTCAGGCCAGTATCAGCGCTCTGACCAACAACCTGATGAGTGCAATGAATCAATTGCTGCAGATGCTGGAAGCGGAAAACCAAGGCTGATTTACACTTTTATGCGCATAAAAATGCAGAAACCTACACTTTTATGCGCCTGAAAGTGTACTCCGC
>JAAYHO010000247.1 GCA_012735335.1 Gammaproteobacteria bacterium | reverse complement strand
TTATGCCCTGTATGTCATGACGATGGTCATGGTCTACATCCGCCAGGGCGCGCCACTGTCCCAGGCCTACTACCGGGCGCTGGTCTCCACCGGCAAGGTGGTGATCCTGACCGGCGCCACTCTGGGTGTCGCGGTGATTTCCTGGGCCTGGTCGCCGATCAAGTTCCAGGCTGATATGGGCATTCTGCTGGCCTTCATGTTCGTCTGGAACATGCTTGGAGCGCTGATATTGCTGCCTGCGCTGGCTCACTTCCTGTTTCGCAAGCAGGCTCAGCTCAGTCACGCCTGAGCCGGGCGGCGGGGCGCTTGCCGCCCCAGCCGTTATGGCCTGCACAGCAGGTTCATGGAGTTATGGATGATGAAATACCATCTGGAAACGGCACTCGCACTGCTCTTGCCCGCAGTAGCGGGACTGCTGCTGGGCATGAACGCGCTGGGCTGGGCCTGGTTGTGGCTGGCGCTGCTGCTGGCCGCTCTGGCGGTTGGACTGTTCAGTCTGCGGCGCCGGCAGCGCTGCATGGTTGCTGCGCTGGATGAGCTGTGCCTGCTGCTCGGTGATGGTCCTCAGGCATCCAGCAACCACCCGGCCGCAGTTGCTCGGCTGGGCGGTCTGCTGGAGCAGAAGATCACTGCTGTCGAGCGCATGAGCGGTCTGGCGCGGGATCTGATGCAGGCGACCGGCACTCTGGTCTCGGGCTTTACCGAAGCGGTGGCTACTGCTGACCAGCAGTCTGCCCTGACCAGCAGCTCGCGCAACGAGATCGAAGCCATGGCCGAATGTGCCCAACTGACCTCCGCTGAGGCGCTGGGGCTGGCCCAGGCCAGTATCGAGGCGCGGGATCAGGTGCGTGGGGGTGGCCACCAGGTGCAACAGGTGGCCGAGGAGATGAATGCCCTGTCCGAGGTGGTCAGCGCGGCGGCGGAGGAATTTGCCAGCCTGCGCCAACAGGTGGGCCGTGTTGAGGAGATTGTCGCCATCATCCGCAATATCGCCGGTCAGACCAACCTGCTGGCGCTGAATGCGGCGATCGAGGCCGCCCGGGCCGGAGAGCAGGGCCGGGGCTTCAGCGTGGTGGCTGATGAAGTGCGCGAACTGGCGGAAAGCACCGGCAGCGCCACGCTGAATGTCAGTGAGATCATTGCCCGCATCGGTGACAGCATCGATCGACTGGACCGTTCTCTGGAGCAGACGCAAACCGGTACCGCCGACGGCGTGGCCCGGGCCAACGAAGCGGCGGCTGTGCTCAATCATATTGCCACCACCTCGCACCAGACCCTGGAAGCGGTGCAGGGCATCGCCAGTCGGGCGGATAATGATATGCAGAGCGCCGCGCGGGTGCTGGAGGCCTCCAGTACGGTAGCGCGGCTGGCCGATGAACTGGATGACAAGGTGCACGGCTGCAACAGCGGGTTGCGTACCCTGATGCTCGGTCTGGTGGAAGTGAAGGGGCTGGCCAACCAGTTGGAAACCCGTCGCGAAATCAGCACTGCTATACTCGAAGCGATCGAGGAAACCCGGGCGCATAACATCATGGTGCTGAATTCCCGCACCCGCGAGCAGATGCTGCCGCATATCCAGTGCATCCAGGGACTGG
>JAAYHO010000246.1 GCA_012735335.1 Gammaproteobacteria bacterium | reverse complement strand
TCCTCGGCTTGATCTGTTGAGCGTTTGCGAACGTGTTCTCGCAGGCGAGCAACAATATGATTGCGGATTTGTTGTTGTTCTGTCATGACTTCTCCTGCCAACGGCTAATTTTTATTGAAAATAAAAACATTCACGAGTGTTTCTTATACGCCGAGACCAAGCGGAAAGCAACCCGGGTGGCCAGTATTTCAACCGGAGCTTACCACCCACTCAGCGTCGCTCGATATCATCTGGAGCTATCCAGCAGCGCTCGCCGTTTTCAGCTGATCTTCAAATACCTGGGTCCTGACGCAGAGGGCCGCAAATAAAAGGTAATCTTCAGGCAAGAGCACCTGCATGCTTTTTCTATTCATGCTGTGCCGCCCAAGCCCGCATGCTCGCCAGCCAGTTCTTCAGCTTGGTACATGCTGCAGGTAGTGGCTGACCAACCAGTTCACCAAAATCGGCAAAGCACAGCAGCATGATATCCGTCACCGTCATATGTTCAGCGCAGATATAACGACTGTCATCTGTCAGCTGCGCCTCCAGCCACAGCCATCCGTTACGGGCTTCCTGCTTGTAACGCTCCGACACCTCCGGATAGCAGGCTACCCGGTTCCGGAACAGCTCCAGCCCCTCGGAACCACGAAAACCCGTCGTCATCGGTTGCACTATCATCTGCTCAATGCGGCGCCACCACATACGAGTGTTCGCCCGCGACTGCGCATCATTACCAATCAGCACCGGCTCTGGACAGACCTCTTCCAGATATTCGCAGATAGCCGTAGTCTCGGCTATCCGCGTACCATCATTCAGCTCCAGCACCGGCGTAGTGCCGGTGGGATTGATCTTCAGAAAATCCGGCTGGCGATTTTCGCCAGCCATGATGTCCACCTCGACCAGCGGCAGGGACACTCCCTTGGCCGCTGCGAACAGGCGAACCAGACGCGGGTTCGGCCCGATCGAACTGTAAAGCTTCATGGGGTTGTCTCCCTGCTACCGGTCATTGATCAGAACTGCACGCGCTTGGTGTAACCACCGTCGATCACCACGTTGGTACCGGTGATGTAGGAAGCCGCAGGACTGGACAGGAAGACCACGGTACGGGCCACGTCATTGGGCTCACCGAAACGACCCAGTGCCATCTGGCTCAGAGTCTGCTCGTAGAACTCGGGCATGGCTTCCTTGATCGCCGACCAGTTGCCACCCGGATACTCGATCGGACCGGGGGAAACCATGTTGACACGGATCTTCTTCGCGCCCCAGGCCTGAGACAGCTGCTTGCCGTAGGTGATAATCGCCGCCTTGATGGCGTTGAACGCCTGCGGAATGATGAAGGTCTCGATCGCTGCGGTACTGGACATCAGGATCACGGAACCATCACCGCTGGCCTCCAGATGTTCCTCCAGGGTCTCGCAGCCGATGACCGCACCGAGCATGTCCAGACGGAAGGTCATTTCCCAGTCGGTGGTGCCCTGGGCTCCGGAGGAGCTGGCGTTATGGATGAAGATATCGCAGCCGCCCAGACGCTCGGCAGCAGAAACCAGCCAGTTCTTGTAGGCTTCGGTATCGTTCATGTCGAAGGCATCACCGAACACCTTGACGCCATGGGCCTCGAGAACCTTGACGGTTTCCGCTACGCGTGCCGCGTCACGGGAGAAGAAGGCAATGTCACAGCCCTCGGCGGCATACAGCTCCAGTGCTGCACGACCCAGACCACGGCTGCCGCCGTTGATGATGACTTTCTTTCCACGCAGACCTAGTTCCATGACATTCTCCTGAATGCTTTTCGTTGTTGTGAATCAGTTATTGCGTTCACGCGCCGGTTCGCTGGCCCAGGCCAGCCCCCGACGCAGTAATTCGTAGAACACCGGGGAGCCCCAGGAACACCGGTCCACACTGGGCCAGTAATCCATGAGCGGCTGCAGGTCGTAATGCCCACGGCAATGCCCCAGCGTGAGATACAGCACGGCGCCCTCGCCCAGTACCCGGCGGTACAGCACCGGATGCCTTTCCTTCAGCCACTGGTCGCGCACGAAGCCCGGGGTTTCCCCCTCGAACTCCAGATCCAGCAACACGTCGATCTCCGCGCACTGGTCGACCAGGTACTGCTCGTCCACCACCTCGAAGTCCTCGATGCCCTGCACCAGCGGATCGTCCGGCTTGGCAACATGCACGGTGAAGGGACCAATGGGCGGGTGGGAGGCAAACTGGGTGCCCAGGGTATCCATGAAGTGGCCGGCCCAATCCGGTGTATCCACCAGACCGTTATCCAGAAAACGCAGAATAGAGTTGGTGCCATGCAGCGCATACCAGCGCCCACCCTGCTCCACCCAGCTGCGCAGCGCCTGCTGCTGCTCCAGACTGGGAATCACCTCGCAGGTATAAGTCACCAGAAAATCGGCCCTGGTGATGGCTTCCAGATTCGAATAGTCCTCGAATACACGAACCCGGATACGCTCATCCTCGGCCAGCAGCTTGAGCAGCTCCAGGCGGGCAAAGTCGATGTCGTGGTACTTGCCCGAAGCAACCAACACACAATCAATTCTGCCTGTTTGTTTGTCTTGTTCACTCATTGTTCATCAGCCTTGTCATATGCATGTGTGCCGTCAGCGTGACGGCACACATGCTGGGTCAGCGCTTACACCGCGCCACCGGCCAGAGCCATGTTGCGGCGCTCTTCATCGGTGAACCCTTCCGGACTGACGGTCGCCCGTCCCAGCAGGAAGTGCGACAGAGCCGGTACCAGAATCAGGGCACTGATCATGTTCAGCAGGAACATGAAGGTCAGCAGGATGCCCATGTCAGCCTGGAACTTGATCGGCGACCAGGCCCAGGTGACCACACCCGCCGCCAGGGTCACACCGACCAGCGCCACTACCTTGCCGGTGGTTGCCAGAGCCTTGCGATAGGCATCCGCCACCGAGTAGCCAACCCGCTGGAAGGCCAGCTGGGTACTCAACAGATAGATCGCGTAGTCCACCCCGATACCCACACCCAGTGCCACCACCGGCAGGGTCGCCACCTTGACGCCGATGCCCAGATAGACCATCAGGGTCTCGGCCAGCATGGAGGTGAGCACCAGCGGCACCAGTGCCACTATCACCGCCCGCCAGCTGCGGAAGGTAATCAGACACAGCAGCGCCACCGCAGCATAGACGTAGAACAGCATCTTGCGGTTGGCTTCCTTGACCACGATATTGGTGGCCGCATCAACCCCGGCGTTACCAGCCGCCAGCAGGAACTGGTAGTCGTCCGTGCTGTGCTGCTCGGAAAACTCACTGGCGGCCTGTACCACTCGGTCCAGAGTGCCTGCCTTATGATCGGACAGGTAAGCC
>JAAYHO010000245.1 GCA_012735335.1 Gammaproteobacteria bacterium | reverse complement strand
GCCTGGCCGGTGACGTAGCTGGCATCGTCGCTGGCGAGGAAGGCGATGGCGCCGGCGATTTCTTCGGGGCGGCCGTAGCGGCGCAGTTCGCAGCGTGAGCCCAGTTTGTCTTCCTTGTTGTTTTCCCGGGCGTAGTCGAATACCCGCTGGGTCATGCCGGTCTCGATCAGGCCGGGGCATACGGCGTTGACGCGGATGTTCCACTGGCCCAGATCGCAGGCTGCGGTCATGGTGAAGTTGATTACCCCGGCCTTGGAGGCGCTGTAGGCGTTGCCGCCTGCACCGGAGCGGATACCGGCCACCGAGGCGGTGTTGACGATGGCGCCGCCATTCTGCTCGCGCATCTGGCGCGAGGCGTATTTGGTGAACAGCATCACCCCGAACAGGTTGACCTGGATGATCTGCTGCCAGGTTTCCAGGCTCTGGTCGGTGGCGATGCTGTAATCACCACCGGCAATTCCGGCGTTGTTGCACAGTACATCCAGACGGCCGTAGTGGCTGATGGTATCTGCCACGCATTGCTCGACGGCGGCTTCATCGGACACGTCCAGCTCGCGGTGCAGTACCTCGGTACCGGGCGGCAGCTCGCTGAGCGTCTGGTTCAGGCCCTCGGCATTGCGGTCCACCAGCATCAGCCGGGCGCCTTCGCTGGCCAGCCGTTTGGCGGTGGCACGACCGATGCCGCTGCCAGCGCCGGTGATCAGAACAATCCTGTTGTCGAAGCGTTGCATTGCAATCTCCTGCTCTTGGTTAGGGACAGACTCAGTGGCTGATGCTGGGGTCGTCGGATGGGGTGTTATCACTACCAGCAGTATCAATACCCAGCTGGTCGGCCAGTTGCTCGGTATCGATCTGCCAGCTGTCGGCGATGCCCCGTTCGAAGCGTACCGGTGACAGTGCGATGAAGCCGTCACGCAGGGCGCCCACGTCGGTTTCGCGGCCGATGATGCGCTCGGTCTGGCGCTGGAAGCCGAGCCAGTAATAGGGCACGGTGCGGGTGTCTTCCCTGCGCTCGATCTTGACCCCGCCGATGCTGCCCCGTTGCGGACGGCAGATGGCCACGCCGCGTACTTCCTCCGGCGTCCGGGCCGGGAAGTTGATGTTCATGGCGCAGTCTTCCGGCCAGCCGGTGGCCAGCAACTGGCGTATCAGCTGGGCGCCGTACTGGCGGGCGGTATCCCAGTGCACCGGGCTGCTGGAGTGAAAGGCCTGGCTCAGGGCAATCGAAGGGACGCCCATCAGGGTGCCGGTCAGGGCGCCGCCGATGGTGCCGGAGTAGGCGACCGAGTCGCTGATATTGGCGCCCCGGTTGACTCCGGACAGGATCAGATCGGGTTTGAATTTCAACAGTTCGGCGACCCCGAGCAGTACGCAGTCGCTGGGGGTGCCGCTGACACTGAAACGGCGCTCCTCGAACTCGTGAACCCGCAACGGGTGGTGGATCGAGATGGACATGGACACGCCACTCTGGTCCAGGTCCGGGGAGACGACCCACACTTCTTCGGCAATCTCGTTGGCAATATCCTCAAGCACCTGGAGACCGGGCCCGCGCCAGCCGTCGTCATTGGTGAGTAATACGCGTTTTACGGGTTTGGACATGGAAATACCTCGATTGATAGTGCCTGGTGTCCGGGAGGGACGAGTACCAGCTCGTCCGCGGAGTGTGCTGGCACCTGTTTCATCGAGCTGGTGCTCGACGTTCCCGGGAGGTTGGCGTGGCCGGGCGGCAGTTCACTTGCCCTGGGCAATCTCCCAGCCCACGTCAGCCAGCAGGCTGGCGCGTTTGCCGACTTCCAGTGCGTCGGCGTTGCTGGCGTTGCCCTGCAGGGCGCGGTGGTAGACGCCCTGGACAATCGCCGCCAGGCGGAACAGGGAGAAGGCGAGGAAGAAGTTCCAGTCCGGAATCTCCGAGCGACCGGTGAATTCGCAGTACCAGTCCAGGACCTGCTGCTCTTCCGGCACGTTGTAGTCCTTCAGGTTCAGTCCTTTCAGCCCGCGCATGCCTTCAAAGCCGGTGTTCTGGTGGTAGGGCAGGCAGCAGTAAGCCAGATCCGACAGCGGGTGGCCCAGGGTGGCCAGCTCCCAGTCGAGAATGGCCACCACCTTCGGCTCCTGCGGATGCAGGATCAGGTTACCGATGCGAAAGTCGCCATGGGCGATGGTGGTGAAGTCATCCTGCGGGGCATTCTGCGGCAGCCAGGCCATCAGCGCATCCATGGACGGCATATCACCGGTGCGGCTGGCTTCGAACTGGCCGCTCCAGCGTTTGATCTGACGCTGCACATAGCCTTCATGTTTGCCGTAGTTCTCCAGCCCGACGGCCTTCCAGTCGACACTGTGCAGCTTGGCCATGGTCTCGATCATCGAGCGATGGATCGGCATGCGCTGCTCGATATCGACCTTTTCCAGCAGTGGGTGGGAGTGCACCCGGCCTTCCACGTGGTCCATGATGTAGAACGCGGTGCCGATGACCTCCGGGTCCTCGCACAGCAGCCGGGCGGTAGGTACCGGTACGCCGGTGTCGCCCAGTGCACTGATCACCTGATACTCGCGCTCGACCATATGCGCCGAGGGCAGCAGCTTGCCCGGTGGCTTCTTGCGCAGGACATAGCGCTTCTCGCCAATCTCCAGCAGGAAGGTCGGGTTGGACTGGCCACCCTGAAACTGCTTGATCTTCATGCCGTGCTCAACGCCCGGTATGCGTCCTTTCAGGTAGGCAGCCAGCTTGGCTTCATCAAAACGGTGGGCTGACAATACGTCGATCAGGATGGCTTCGCTCATCTACAGGATCCCATGCATATCTGGATTTATGATTGTGCTTGAACTGTCAGAGCCTGCCACCGCAGCGGCGAATATGCCAGCGGTGCAGGCCCGGGTTCGGGTCAGGTAATGGTGTCACCGCCGTCGGCAACGATGGTCTGACCGGTTACGTAGGCCCCGGCACTGGATGCCAGGAACAGTGCCACGCCGGCAATATCCACCGGATCACCGACCCGGCGCAGCGGCAGCGCCTGCTCGACGCGGGTCAGACGGTCCGGGTCATCCAGCAGGGCCTGGGCGAAGTCGGTGCGGATCAGGCCGGGGGCAATGGCGTTGACGCGGATGTTCTGCGGGCCGTATTCCAGCGCCAGGTTGCGCGCCAGACCGGCTTCGGCGGCCTTGGACATGCCGTACACACCGATATTGGCGCTGGCGCGGATACCGGCAATGCTCGACAGCAGCACGATGGAGCCGCCGCCCAGCCGGGTCATCTGCGGAATCACCATATTGCACAGCCAGAAGGTGCCCTTGACGTTGGTGGCCATGATCTTGTCGAAGGCCTCGTCGCTGACCTCGGCGGTGGAGCCGTAGACCGGGTTGGTGGCGGCGTTGCACACCAGGATGTCGATCTTGCCCCAGGTGTTGAGGGTGGTGTCGACCAGGTTCTGCAGCTGGGCCTTGTCGCCCACGTGGCAGGGGATGGCCAGCGCTTCAAAACCCTGGGCCTGCAGTTCACCGGCAACCTTTTCGCAGACATCCGCCTTGCGGCTGGAGATGACCACGCGGGCCCCGGCTCGGGCGAATTCCTCGGCGATGGATTTGCCGATGCCCTTGGTTGAACCAGTGATGACCGCGACCTTGCCGGTCAGATCAAAAAGAGAGCTCATGGGTGGCTCCTGTCAGGTTTGAATAGGGGCGCATGTTGCGCACCGTGATGTAGAAAATACCGTCATTGCGGGGAGTGGAGCAAAACTGCACCGGCCGCGAAGCTACCCCAACGTCATTGCGAGGCCGAAGGCCGTGGCAATCCATGGGCTCGGTGTTGCCGGGTGGCACTGGATTGCCGCGTCGCTGCGCTCCTCGCAATGACGGTTGATGGAGTAGTACGTTTTCGCTGCGGGGGCGCAGCTCCTACAGAAGACGGGCTGCTGTAGGAGCGCCGCCCCCGGCGCGATGGCGTGCGATGCACGCCCGGGGTATTACAGATACTCGCTCATTTCCATCTTGGCGATGGCGTTCAGGTGCACTTCGTCCGGGCCGTCGGCCAGGCGCAGGGTGCGGGCCTTGGCGTAGGCGGAGGCGAGGAAGGTGTCCTGGCACACGCCCTTGGCACCGTGGATCTGGATGGCGCGGTCGATCACGTTGCACAGCATGGTCGGGGCAATCGCCTTGATCATGGCGATCTGCTG
>JAAYHO010000244.1 GCA_012735335.1 Gammaproteobacteria bacterium | reverse complement strand
TGGCCGACCTGCAAGCCGCCTGCCGCACCAACCGCCCCGCTGAAGCCCGCAAGGCGCTGGAATCCTGGGCCAGGCAGCAACACAGCGACGGCCTGATCGGCCTCAGCCACAACCACCTGGAACTGGAAGAAGCGCTGGAAGAACTCAACGGCTGCCTGTTCGGCCGCGCCCGCCACAGCTGGCGCGGTAAACCACTGTGGCGGGCGGTCAGGATGGTGATTCAGAGCCAGAAAAGAGAACCCGAAGAAGAGCCCACCAGCAAACCGGAAAGCCTGTATCCGGAAGTG
This sequence comes from Gammaproteobacteria bacterium, assembly GCA_012735335.1. GTDB lineage: Bacteria > Pseudomonadota > Gammaproteobacteria > Pseudomonadales > Pseudomonadaceae > Halopseudomonas. Next base: position 1,217 of record JAAYHO010000244.1, on the reverse strand, counting down.
TAGTGGACGAGCTGGTGCTCGATGAAAGCCCCTCCCCACCACCAACCTACTCACAAAAAAAATCCCCCGACTGCGAACAGCCGGGGGATTGTCTGGAGCCGAAGCTCGATCAGTCGCGGAGCTTCTCCGGACGGATCAGGAAGCGTGCCAGTGCAGGCAGCAACCACAGGGCACCGAACATGTTCCACAGGAACATGAAGGTCAGCAGAATACCCATGTCGGCCTGGAACTTGATATCAGAGAAGATCCAGGTCGCCACACCGATGGCCAGGGTAAAGCCGGTAAAGGTTACCGCCTTGCCGGTGGTCTTCAGCGTTTCGTAGTAGGCGTCCTGCAGCGGCAGGCCCTGACGCAGATAGGTTTCCAGACGACTGTAGATATAGATACCGTAGTCGACACCGATACCCACACCCAGCGCGATCACCGGCAGGGTCGCCACCTTCACTCCAATGCCCATGAAGGCCATCAGTGCGTTGGCCAGAACCGAGGTCAGCGCCAGCGGGATGATGATACACAGCACCGCAGGAATCGAACGGAAGGTCGCCAGACACATCAGGATCACCACCACGTACACGGTGATCAGCATCTTGATCTGGGACTTCTCGATGACCACGTTGGTGGCAGCCTCGATACCCGCGTTACCGGCAGCCAGCTTGAACTCCAGGTTGTCGGTGTTGTATTCCTCGGCGAAGGCTTCGACCTCGGCGGTAACACGCTGGAGCGTCTCGGCCTTGTGGTCGTTCAGGAATATCATGACCGGAGCCAGGGAGCAGCTGGCATTGAACATGCCTTCCGGAGCACGGCTGATAGCGGTGTTCAGGTTGTCCTGGTTACGCGACAGCGCCTGCCATTTCAGGCTGCCCTCGTTGTTGCCCATGATCACCTGCTTGGCAACAGTCACCAGCGATACGGCAGACTGCACGCCGGACAGGTTCGCCATGCGCCACTCCAGCTGATCGATCGCTTCCATGGTCTCGTACGCCGAGCACATTTCCGGCGGGGTGCTGACCATCACCACCAGTACGTCCGAGCTGGTGGAGTAGTTGCGGATGATGAAGTCGTTATCCATGTTGTAGCGGGAGTCGGCATGCAGCTCAGGTGCACCCGGATCCAGGTCACCGATCTCCACCTTCTGGCCATGGTAGATACCGAAGGCAAAGGCGACCACGGCGATGACCACGGAGATCGGTGCAACGGCAGGATGTGCGAAGCCCGAC